>NZ_JAEEVD010000007.1:0-74171 GCF_016290755.1 Lachnospira sp. | reverse complement strand
AGACTGAGGATAATTGGAGCAATGTTCAGCTTCACATCACTGAGGATAACGGTGATTTTAAGGGTGGCGACTATCCAGAGGCAGTAAGAAAGCTAGCAGCAGATACACATGTTGCCTTAGTTGATATGACAGAGATTACAAGAAAGTTTTATGAGGAGCTTGGAGTTGAGGAAACTGCTTATCTTCACGCTTGGTCTTGTAATAACATAGTAAGCGTAGATAACACTCACACTAATGTATGGGGCGCCTACGTCAATGCATTTTTTGTTATGAAGGCTATTAAGGAGCTTGGAATTGCTGGTCTTTCTGAAAATGTAATAGACCTAGCTAATTATATGCCATACCCTGCTAAGGAAAACTACCTTGAGTCTAATAAAGATTATAAGCCAGTAGAATTTAATTCTAACTTAGAGGCAAGTAAGCTCTTTAAGGATGTAGAAGGCTTTAAGGTATCGGCTTTTGGTGATATTTTAGCTCCTGCAGATAATAAGGACTTTAGTTGTGAGCTTGAAGAAAAGGATGGAAAGCCTGCTATTAGAATGGCAGTAAGAGAGAACAGAGGTAAGATTAGTATTGTAACAGATGGTATCTTATTTGCCTTTAAGCAGATTCCAGCAGCAACTAAATTTAAGCTAACAGCAGATATAACAGTTAATGACTATTTTAGTAATGACCAGGTTTCCTTTGGACTTATGGTAAGAGATGATGTCTATGTTGATATGGACGCAGCTGACGTATTAGGAGATTATGTGGCAGCAGCTCCACTCTTCCTTACTAAGAAGGAAAATGCTACAAATTGCTTTGCAAGAAGAAGTAGCGAGCAGGTTCTTGGCTCAAAGCTTAGAAGAGAAATTAAGAAAGGAATGACAGTAAAGGCTTGCCTTTTTGCAACAGAAGATGGATATGGCGCAAGTTTTGATGATGGAGATGTTATAACTGGCGGCTTTGACTTTAAGCTTACAACAGTTGATCCTGAGCATGTATATCTTGGATTATTTGTAAGTAGAAACGCTGATGTTACATTTTCAAATATAAGCTTAGAAATGTAGAGAAACAGAGGAGGATACTATGAAGAAGTTATTATTGGTATTTAACCCTAATTCAGGAAAAGGACTTATTAAGAACAGCCTAATGCAGATAATTCAGATTCTATCAGAGGCAGACTACGAGATAACTGTTTACCCTACAAAGAAGGCCAATGATGGATATGAGAAGGTATTAGAAGTTGGTGAAAATTATGATGTCATTGTGTGTAGCGGTGGCGATGGTACTTTAAATGAAGTAGTAGGGGCGATTTTGCGTTTAGAGAATAAGCCTCAAATTGGATATATACCAAGTGGAAGTACTAATGATTTTGCTGCAAGTCTAAATATTGATAAGAACATGGTGCAGGCAGCTACTGCTATTGCTAATGGTAATATTTACCCTGTAGATATTGGACTAGTTTACACAGATGGAGAGTATGAGAGGTCCTTTAACTATGTTGCGGCCTTTGGCGCATTTACACAGGTAAGCTATAATACTCCACAGGAGTTAAAAAACGTGTTAGGTCATCAGGCCTACGTCTTTTCTGGCGCAAAGGAATTGCTTAATTTAAAGCCACAATACATGCAGGTTTCAGGTATTGATGAGAATGGAAATGAATTTAATATAGAAGGCAATTTCCTATACGGCATGGTAAGTAATACTCAGTCAGTAGGTGGCATGAAGGGCATTATTGGTAACACAGTGGATTTACAGGATGGAATTTTTGAGGTTCTACTTGTAAAGGAAATTAAGACACCACTAGATGCACAAGAACTACTTGGCGCCTATATTACACAGGATTATGACAAGTGTAAGATGGTGCACAATCTAAAGACTAGCCATATTAGCTTTAAATCTGATGTGGACGTAGATTGGACCTTTGATGGGGAATATGGCGGTGCAAGAAAAGAAGTTACCTATAAGGTTATGGAAGCTGCCGTAGACTTCTTAATTTAAAATAGTATATGCTTTATAAAATTAAGTAAATTAGGCAAAAACACCTTACACTTAATTTTATTAAGCGGACATTTTGAAAACTAAGTTAATAATTTAAAGCGAAAAACTCCTACAAAAGTAAATTGTTGGAATTGTATCTTAATATTATTTTGAAAAAATTTAAAGATAGCCCTAAAAAGCCACTTTTTAATAATTTAAAGTGCTTTTGGGGCTATTTTTTTATGAAATTTCACACAATTTAGACACAATTCGTTGCAACTAACCAGACTAATCCTTTTGAAAATGTGTATTTATCGGGAATGAATTGTCTGACAATTTAATTTTACAAGTTTTCCAAAAAGTTTTAAGATTTCTCACAAGCAAGTAAATATGCCAGTTATGGCGATTGGCTGTTTTAGTTATGAGGAAGTTACTAATAGATTTGACTTGCAATTTATCTTTAGGAAAGGGATTAGCTTATGGAAAAAGAAATGAGAAAACCAGGACTATATAGGTCAGACTTTGAACATGATAACTGTGGTATTGGTGCCGTAGTTAACATCAATGGTGTGAAGACACACAAGACAGTATCTGATGCGTTAAGTATTGTGGAAAATTTGGAACACAGAGCAGGTAAGGATGCTAAGGGAGAAACAGGAGACGGTGTGGGAATCCTTCTTCAGATTTCTCATAAATTTTTCGAAAAGGTTACAAAGAACACAGGAATTTCTATTGGAAAAGAAAGAGACTACGGAATTGGTATGTTCTTCTTCCCTAGAGATGAATTTGCAAGAAATAGAGCCAAGAAGATGTTTGAGATTATTGTTGAGAAGGAAGGCATGGAATTCCTTGGTTGGAGAGAAGTTCCAACAACACCATCAGTTCTTGGTAAGAAGGCAATCGACTGCATGCCATTTATTGAGCAGGCTTTCGTTAAAAGACCTAAGAAGGTAAATCAGGGTATCGACTTTGATAGAAGACTTTATGTAGCAAGACGTGTATTTGAGCAGACAGCAGAGGATACTTATGTATGTTCACTTTCTAGTAGAACAGTAATTTACAAAGGTATGTTTTTAGTTGGTCAGTTAAGAAAATTCTATCTCGATTTACAGGATGAAGCTTACGAATCAGCTATCGCCCTTGTACATTCACGTTTCTCTACTAACACAAATCCAAGTTGGGAAAGAGCTCATCCTAATAGATTTATTGTTCACAACGGTGAAATTAATACTATTAAGGGTAATGCAGATAGAATGCTTGCAAGAGAAGAGACAATGGTTTCTCCATACTTAGAAGAGGAAATGTCAAAGATTACACCAGTTGTCAATGTAAATGGTTCAGATTCAGCTATGCTTGATAACACTCTTGAATTCCTTGTTATGAATGGAATGCCACTTCCACTTGCAGTTATGATTACAATTCCTGAGCCATGGGCTAAGAATAAGTCTATGAGCCAGAATAAGAAGGATTTCTATCAGTACTATGCAACAATGATGGAACCTTGGGATGGTCCTGCATCAATCCTCTTCTCAGATGGTGATGTAATGGGCGCTATCCTTGATAGAAATGGACTTAGACCTTCAAGATACTATGTAACAAATGATGGTTACATCATTCTTTCATCAGAAGTTGGTGTACTTGAAATTGATGAGTCAAGAATTGCAAAGAAGGATAGACTTCGTCCAGGTAAGATGCTCCTTGTGGATACAACAAAGGGCAAGGTTATTTCTGATGATGAGTTAAAGGAACATTTTGCATCAGAAAAGCCTTATGGCGAATGGGTTGATTCTGAGCTTGTTTGGCTTGCAGACTTAAAGATTCCTAACAAGAAGACACCTATGCATACTAAGGAAGAAAGAGCAAGACTTCAAAAGGCCTTTGGTTATACATACGAAGACTTTAAGACTTCAATTTTACCAATGGCACTTAATGGCGGTGAAGCAACTGGAGCTATGGGTATTGATACTCCACTTGCAGTACTCTCAAATCATCATCAGCCATTATTTAACTATTTTAAGCAGTTATTTGCTCAGGTTACAAATCCACCTATCGATTCAATTCGTGAGGAAGTTGTAACATCAACAACAGTTTACCTTGGTACAGATGGTAATCTTTTACAGGCAGAGGCTAAGAACTGTAAGCAGCTTAGAATCAACAATCCTATTCTTACAAACTCTGACTTACTTAAGATTAAGTCAATGAAGGTAGAAGGCTTTAAGGTAGAGACAGTGCCTATTACTTACTATAAGAACACTTCTCTTGAAAAGGCTATTAATCACTTATTTATTGAATGTGATAGAGCTTATAAGGAGGGTGCTAATATCCTTATCCTTTCAGATAGAGGTGTGGATGAAAATCATGTCGCTATTCCTTCATTACTTGCAGTATCAGCAGTACAGCAGCATCTTGTACAGACTAAGAAGAGAACTAGTATGGCAGTTATCTTAGAGTCAGGTGAGCCAAGAGATGTACACCATTTTGCAACATTACTTGGTTTTGGTGCTTCAGCAATTTGCCCATATCTTGCCCTTGAGTCAATTCAGGAATTAATTGATTACAACATGCTTGATAAGGACTATAACGCAGCGGTCGATGACTACAATAAGGCAATTATTAACGGTATTGTAAAAATCGCAGCTAAGATGGGTATTTCTACAATCCAGTCATATCAGGGTGCTAAGATTTTTGAGGCAATCGGTATTAATTCAGATGTAATTAATAAGTATTTCTCAGGTTGTGTATCAAGAGTTGAAGGTATTTCTTTAAAGGATATTGAGGAAGATGTTGAAGTTCTTCACTCAAAGGCTTTTGATCAGCTTGAATTAAATGTTGATACAACTCTTGATTCAGTTGGTGCTCATAAGTCTAGAAGTAACCAGGAGGAGCATTTATACAATCCACAGACAATACATTTGCTCCAGCTTGCTACTAGAAATGGCGACTACGAAACATTTAAGGAATACACAAGTTTAATTAATAAAGAGACAGGTGTTAAGAATTTAAGAGGTCTTATGGACATTAAGTTCCCTAAGACAGGCATTGATATAGATGAGGTTGAATCAGTAGATTCTATCGTTAGAAGATTTAAGACAGGTGCTATGTCTTATGGTTCAATTTCTAAGGAAGCTCACGAAACAATGGCTATTGCTATGAACATGCTTCATGGAAAATCTAACTCTGGTGAAGGTGGTGAAGATGAGGATAGACTTACACCAGATGCAGATGGAAGAAGCAGATGCTCAGCCATCAAGCAGGTAGCTTCAGGTAGATTTGGTGTTACATCTAAGTATCTTGTTTCTGCTAAGGAAATTCAGATTAAGATGGCACAGGGCGCTAAGCCAGGTGAAGGTGGACATCTTCCAGGAAAGAAGGTTTATCCATGGATTGCTAAGACTCGTCTTTCAACTCCAGGTGTTGCCCTTATTTCACCTCCACCACATCATGATATTTACTCAATCGAAGATTTAGCTCAGTTAATCTACGATTTAAAGAATGCTAATAAAAATGCGAGAATTTCCGTTAAGTTAGTATCTGAAGCCGGTGTTGGTACAATCGCTTCAGGTGTTGCAAAGGCTGGTGCTGGCGTAATCCTTATTTCAGGTTACGACGGTGGTACAGGTGCAGCTCCAAAGTCATCTATCCACAATGCAGGTCTTCCTTGGGAACTTGGTCTTGCAGAAGCACATCAGACATTAATTATGAACGGTCTTAGAAATAAGGTTGTAGTTGAAACTGATGGTAAGCTTATGAGTGGTCGTGACGTAGCTATTGCAGCTATGCTTGGTGCTGAAGAATTCGGCTTTGCCACAGCTCCACTTGTAACAATGGGTTGTGTAATGATGAGAGTATGTAACCTTGATACTTGCCCTGTGGGTGTTGCAACACAAAATCCAGAGCTTCGTAAGAGATTTAAGGGTAAGCCAGAATACGTTGTAAACTTCATGAAATTTATTGCTCAGGAATTACGTGAAATCATGGCTAAGCTTGGAATCAAGACAGTGGATGAATTAGTTGGTAGAACTGATTTACTTACAAGCAAGGAAGTTACAAATTCAGGTAGATGGTCAAAGGTATCTCTAAAGCAGATTCTTGATAATCCATACATCAAGGAAGCTTCTCAGATTAAGTATGATTCTAAGAAGGTATTTGACTTCCAGCTTGAAAAGACAATTGATGAAAAAGTACTTCTTAAGAAATTTACTAAGGCCTTTGATGAAGAAGAGTCTTATAGCTTTGAGACAAATGTTACAAATACAGATAGATCTCTTGGTACTTTACTTGGTGCTGAAATCACAAGAAGATTTAGCGATAAGTTAGAGGATGATACATATAAGTTAAAGTGTAATGGTGCTGGCGGTCAGTCCTTTGGTGCCTTTATCCCTAAGGGCTTAACAATCGAGCTTGAAGGTGATAGTAACGATTACTTTGGTAAGGGCTTATCAGGTGGTAAGTTAGTAGTTTACCCACCTAAGAAGGCTACTTATAAGGAAGATGAAAATATCATCATTGGTAACGTAGCACTTTACGGCGCAACAAGTGGTAGAGCATATATAAATGGTGTAGCCGGCGAAAGATTTGCAGTAAGAAACTCAGGTGCTACAGCAGTTGTAGAAGGTGTTGGTGATCACGGTTGTGAATACATGACAGGCGGTATCGTCGTAGTTCTTGGTATGACAGGTAAGAACTTTGCAGCTGGTATGAGCGGTGGTGTTGCCTACGTTTTAGATGAGGACACATCCCTTTACAAGAGAGTAAATAAGTCATTAGTTTCTCTTGAAGCTGTAACTAATAAGTACGATGTATTAGACCTTCACACATTAATTGAAGAGCATGCTAAAAACACAAACTCAAAGAAGGCTAAGTTAATCTTAGAAAACTTCGAAGAGTATCTTCCTAGATTTAAGAAAATCATGCCACATGACTACAAGAAAATGTTAAATATGATAGTTCAGATGGAAGAAAAGGGTATGAATTCAAAGCAGGCACAGATTGAAGCATTTTATGCAGCAACTAAGTAAGTATAGGAGGATATAGTAATGGGTAAAGCAACAGGATTTTTAGAATATAACCGAGTAGGAGCCAAAGCTATTGCTCCTTTAGAAAGAATTAAGAACTTTAATGAATTCCATACACCTCTAGATGAAATGGCTCAGAGAAGACAGGCAGCACGTTGTATGGATTGTGGCGTACCATTTTGCCAGGCAGGTGTAACTCTTAAGGGGATGACAAGTGGTTGTCCTCTAAACAACCTCATCCCTGAATGGAACGACCTATTATATACAGGAAACTACAAGCAGGCTTACAACAGACTTAAAAAGACAAGTAACTTCCCAGAATTTACATGTCGTGTTTGTCCAGCCCTTTGCGAGAAAGCCTGTACTTGTAACCTAGACGGGGAGCCAGTTTCTACTAAAGAAAATGAAATGGCTATCATTGAATATGCCTATGCTCACGGCTATGCAGACCCTAAGCCACCAAAGACTAGAACAGATAAGAAAATCGCAGTCATTGGTTCAGGTCCTAGTGGTCTTGCAGTAGCAGATCAGTTAAACTTCAGAGGTCACAATGTAACTGTATTTGAAAGAGCAGATAGAGTTGGTGGACTTTTAAGATATGGTATTCCAAATATGAAGCTTGAAAAGCACATCATTGATAGAAAAATTGATGTCATGGAAGCTGAAGGCGTGGAATTTAAGACAGGTGTTGATATTGGTAACGACCTTAAGGCTAAGGATATCCTTAAGGATTACGATGCGGTAGTACTTTGCTGTGGCGCTTCAAATCCAAGAGATATCAAAGCAACAGGTCGTGATGCTAAGGGCATTTACTTTGCAGTAGATTTCCTTACAGCAACAACAAAGAGCCTACTTGATTCTAACCTTACAGATGGCAAGTTTATTTCAGCTAAGAATAAAAATGTAATTGTTATCGGTGGTGGTGACACAGGTAATGACTGTGTTGGTACATGTATTAGACATGGCTGCAAGTCAGTAACTCAGCTTGAAATGATGCCAAAGGCACCGGATGAAAGAACTGAGACAAACCCATGGCCACAGTGGCCTCTCATCTCTAAGACTGATTACGGTCAGGAAGAGGCAATTGCAAAATTTGGTCATGATCCAAGAATCTATACAACTACAGTTCAGGAATTTAAAAAGGATGCAAAGGGCAACTTAAAGTCAGTAGTAACAGTAGAGCTTGAAAGCAAGCTTGATAAGAAGACTGGCAGAAAGATGATGGTTCCAGTAGAAGGAACTCAGAAAGAACTCCCTTGCGAGTTAGTCCTCATTGCAGCAGGTTTCCTTGGCAGCCAGAAGTATGTAGTTGATGCCTTTGGTGTAGAAGTAAACGAGCGTACAAACGTAAAGACAAGTCTTGATGGCTTTGCAACAAACGTAAAGGGTGTCTTTACAGCCGGCGACATGCACACAGGCCAGTCCCTAGTAGTAAAGGCTATTAAGCAGGGTAGAGACTGCGCTAGAGAAGTGGATACTTACTTGATGGGGTATACAAATTTATAGAGCGCGCTAGAAAGTTTATTGTGTTCCGAAGCGCTGTTGCGGTCGTGGGTGCCTGAAAACCCGCGATTAAAGTAAGAGGGGGCGCAAGGAAGCTTATAGCGTCCTGAAGCGCTGTTGCGGTCGAGGGTGCCTGAAAACCCGCGATTAAGTAAGAGGGGTGCGCAAGGAAGCTTATAGCGTCCCGAAGCGCTGTTGCGGTCGTGTGTGCCTGAAAACCCGCGATTAAAGCAAGAAAGGCACACACCAAGAAATATAATAAGAAAAAAGTGGCTAAATCTCTAAATTAGCGGGATTTAGCCACTTTTTTTCTAAATTTTCCGGAAAATGAAAGCTGAAATTCGGTCTTAGATTTCCGGAAATTGACCTAACTTGCTTAATTAACCCTCAAAGGTCAACAAAATCCTTAAGTTTAGAAAGCTCCTAATAATTTCTTGTGCTCAAATCTTAAAGAAGAAGTAAAAAAGGCACAAAGATTTAAAAGTTAGAATAAAATTTCTGGGGCGTAACCAAGAAGCTTATGGCTAAATTTCCGATATCAAAAGATTACAGGCACAACAGCCAATTAAAAGCGGTGATCCCAAGAAATCAAGCTGTGCCTATAATGAGTGTAATTCTTACCCTTAGCCACAAAACCCTAATTTATGCATCAAAACCCCTATTAAAGCACCCATCAAAACCCTCACTCAGCACACATCTAGCCACAGCGAAGCGTATGGCGACCGTCTTGCGCCATCACACACTTCATCCCCTCACACTCCTAGCCACAGCGAAGCGCATGGCGACCGTTTCACACCATCACGTCCGTTTCACACCATCACACCCGTTCTACATCTCCCCACTACACACTCCCGGATATGTGTCGAAGCCCTTCGGGGGTGGGGCACAATGAAATCTCGAGCACAAGTTTGGGAGGACATGCTAACCTGGCAGGTACTTGAAAGTTGGCATATCCAAAGGATATAGCCAACTTTCTTAGTATCCTTTGCCAAGGTTAGATAGCGGGAGCGTGTCACTCCCAAACTTAGTGCTCGAGATGCAATGTCCGTTTGCGTCCCCTCCCCCCAAAGGGCTTCCCCACCATATCCGACGCAATATCTTGTATAGCGCTTGTGAATTTCCTCATAATATAGTATAGTAATAATATATTAAGTTGTTCGCGCGAAACTGGGGGATTTGTAATATGAGGGATAGAAAAAACAGCAGTTCAAAAAAGAATATCGAATTAACAAACATGAAAAGGGCAATTAAGTCATCCTTTGTCTTGGCAGTGATTTTGCCATTTTTAATGCTAGCCTACGGACTCACAAGTTGGAGCGACAACGGCCTTAAGATAGCCTTTATGATAGGCGCAGTGATTTTGGAAATAATCCAGATTAGCTATTGCGTTGTACTTTATATTCAAGTGCGAAACGACGAATTTGAGACTTTTAAGATTCTTTACATGTCCTATTATGTAATCACTGTCATCATGCTAATGCTGGCATCTGGAAGTGACATGAAAGTCTTTGATTCCGAGATTTTATACATCATCGCTTGTGCGTACTTTATATTTGTTCCAATAGTTAATGAAAAAGATCGACTAATAATCATTATCGCCATGTCCGTGATAATGGTGACTATGGTTCTCGTTTTCAGAATGGATGTGAGATCCGTTATAGATGTGTGTCTAATTCAGATTTTGACTATGTTTGTCTCAAGATATCAGCATAACATTAACTTGCGACATGAGAAGATGAATAATTCTTTGCGAAAAAAGACGGATTATTCAGAACACGATCCACTTACAGGCTTGTTTAATAGACGTGGCCTAGAGAGCCGTGCCAACGCCATTTGGCCATATTGCGAGAGAAATAAGGTGTCGGTTGGTATCTTGGCTTTAGATATTGATTATTTTAAAAAATATAACGATGCTTATGGACACCCACAAGGTGACGAGTGTCTTAAGCAAGTTGCAAGGGTTTTAAGAGAGTCAGCCCAGAGAAGTACTGATGTTGTAACAAGAACTGGCGGCGAGGAGTTCATTATTTTCGTGCAGGACACAGATGAGAACAACATCGTTCAGCTAGCCCTAAAGATTAGACGAAACCTAGAAGCTGCAAAGATTCCACATGCCTATAAGGCAATTTCTAATTATGTTACCGTAAGTATTGGTGCGGCTACTTTTGTTCCTGGCTATGGTAAGGATTTTGATAAGCTTTATGAAAATGCAGACAAAGCCCTCTACGCAGCCAAGAATAACGGAAGAAACTGCATAGTTTACGAGGGGAACCTCTACGGGAGGATTAAAAACGGAATAGCGCAAGTTATATCAATGTAAGATACTAATAGGAATAGCACAAGTTATATCAATGTAAGATACTAATAGGAATATCAGCGGGATACTAACAAAGAAAATTAATGGACCTAAGGCAATAAATTAGCTTTTAGGTCCATTTTTATTGGTGAAAAAATCTCAAAAAAAGGAATTTAGAGGGATTTTTTAGAATGTAATTTTATACCCCTAAATACTTTAGTAATACTATAATAGTACTAAGGTACCTAAAAGTGTTTCCAAAAACTTAAATTATCAACGCTTGGTTTTTGTAAAAAAAGGACATTTTGTGAATTTACAGACAATTACTTGTATAAAATGCACAAAGAAATCGCAATATTATATAATTAATCAACAAAAATCCACAATAAGATTTAATTTTTAAAACAATAAAATCCCCCCACAAAAGTTGCAATTTGAGTTTTTATATAGTATATTTGTTAAGGCTTAAGAAAAGAGCCGGTAAATGCGCAGAATATCTAGAATATTTTGCCTTGAGAGGATTAGAATTAAAAATGGGGAGGTAGGGATATGTTAACAGTATCTATACTTTTGGACTCAGTGGAGAAAGTCCAGAGATTTGTAAGTGCAATTAGTAAATATGGTTGTGGTTTTGACGTGGAGTCAGGTTACAGCTGCGTGGATGGTAAGTCATTAGTAGGTTTATTTAGCCTAGATATTAGCAAGCCACTTCAGCTTACAATTAATGATGGTAATAATGAAATGGAAGATGTTTTAAGAGACATTAACGAATTCATGGAATACTAATTCTTTATGATAAATAACACCAAGAGAAATCTTGGTGTTTTTTTATGCTCTAAAAGCATTCAACTTAAAAGCATTCGACCTGTAACGATTCCTTATGCTATAATTTTTTTATGAAGATAATAGATACATTTTCATAAAAGAGCATAATCTAGGAGAATGGATATGAAGAATTACGACGAGGCAAAAGAGAAGAATTTATATGCCACAAAGTCTAGAGGCTATGGGAAAATCATGGTTAGGGACCAGCTTGACGATAATGGCGAGGAAGTTAGATATTTGCTGGTGAATTATCAGAAGGAATCTGCCATGTTTAAGGCACCAGAAAAAAGAGACGAGCTTTGCTTTGCCTACACCAAGCAATTTGCCAACGCCTTTATGATAAATAGTCAGATTAAGGATAGTTTGCTTATCGGTGGCGCTGCATTTTCATATCCCAAATATTATCTAAGCCACTACCCAGAGGCTAGGCTTGATGTGGTGGAGATAAACCCGGAAATGCTTGAAATAGCCAAGAAATACTTCTATTTAGAGGATTATATAAAAATGTATGCAAAGGCCGCAAATGGAGCAGATAACGGTCGTCTAGGCATCCACATTCAGGATGGAATGCAATTTTTGGCGGCATGCGAGAAAAACTACGATTTAATCATCAACGACGCTTATATTGGCGCAAGCCTTGATTCAGGCCTTATGTCTTATAGAGGCGTGGCACAGATTAAGCGTCACCTAAACGCTGGCGGCATCTATATGGTAAATATTATCACGGCCTTAACGGGCTTTTTTGCCAATGATCTTAAAAAAGCTAGGGAGGTTTTTGGGGCGAATTTTAAAAATGTATATGTCTACCCTGTAAGGCCCGACCTATCAAGTCTTGAAAAGCAAAATTGTATCTTGATTGGAACAGATTTGGAAATCCCTAAATTAGATGTGATTGAATAATAACAGTATAAATGAAAATGGAAGTACTCAAATGAATACTTCCATCCCCTCGTATAATTATTAAAACTTAAGTGTTTATGGGCGTTATTGCCCTTTCTTTATACTAATCGTATAGAAAGTTATTGTCAACTAAAAAGTGCGAAAAAACTAGAATGCTAAATTAAAGCAAAGGAACGTAGAATAAATATCCAAGCAGTGAGGGTTACACTTGATAAAAGCGTGGTTAACACTACAATACTTGAGGATAAGACTTCATCGTTATCCATAGCTTTAGCCATAACAAAGCAGGTAACAGTTGTAGGAGAGGCAAGCATAATAAGGATTGCAATAAGTTCCTGGTTTCTAAAGCCCATAAAGATGGCAATAGGCACGAAAATAGCCGCAAGTAGAATAAGTTTTATAAAGCTTGCGATTACTGTAGGCTTGATTTTCTTTATGGCCTTGCTGCCCTCAAAACTTGCGCCAATGCAGATTAGAGCAATAGGAGTAGCGGTTTGAGCTATATTTGCAATAGTCTTATTAATGATTGCAGGATATGTAAAACCTGCAAGAGAAGAGGCAAGACCTAGTAAAATGCCGATAATAATAGGATTTTTAGCAATATTAATTGCGGCCTTCTTTATAGTATCCTTCTTTGAAAGGTCAGTGTTTGCTGGCTTCCCGTGAAGTTCTGGATGAGCCTTAAAGGTAAGGATTATTACTGCGAAAATGTTAAAAAGTGGGACAGCAGCAACAATCATTAAAGGTGCCATGCCCGCGTCTGCGTATATATTTTCAATGAAGGCAATTCCAAGGATTGCGGCAGAACTACGGCAAGAAGCCTGCACAAAAGCCCCTTTCATGGAGTCGTCCTTCATAAAAAATTCCGTGAATAACCAAGTTAGAGAAAACATAAGAAATGTTACGATAAAGCAAAAGAGAACGAATTTTAAATCAAAATCTGCCTTAAAATCTGCGGTTGATAAATCTCTAAATAATAAAACAGGTAGTGAAACTTTGAAAACGTAGCGATTTGCCACGGTTGCGAAATGCTCATCAACGATGCCAAGCCTTCTTATGACATAACCGATAATCATGACTAAGAAGATGGGAATAGTAGAGTTTAAGCTAAATACAAAAGAGTCCATAAATCAAATCCTCCTAATAGTGCTTTTTGAAAGCTATTAGTAAAACAATAAAAGAATTTTTTGAAAATGTAAAGATTATTTTCTTCGGGAAATATTGGAAATAGCTTAATTAAGCCAGCTTTAAAGAATTTATAAAACAAAAAAGCATCAGGTAAAACCTGATGCTTTAGCTAGTGCAGACGGCGGGACTTGAACCCGCACCCAAGCAATATGGACTAGATCCTTAGTCTAGCGCGTATGCCAATTCCGCCACGTCTGCTTAAGTTTTTGTTGTCTGCTGTATGCCAACGACTTGTATATATTAACACCGGTAGGATTTATTGTCAACACATTTTTTGAAAAAAAGTGGCCAAAATACTAATAAAGACGAGATGTCAATTATTGATATAACGATTTATAACAGATTATTTATTGATATATCAAGTTAAAGATTAGTAAGGGACTTTAGTTCCTCTGGCATAGAGTGAAACATCATCTCCACAACGGTTCTTGCAGGAGTGATATTATCGAAAAGCAGCCACTCTCGAGTCATACCGGCACAACCATAACAGTATAGTTTGATGCTAAATTCAGTCTGCTTATCAAGTAGTTTTATGTCCTTTTTTTCCATAAGGATTTTTGAATACATTTTTACAAAATACTCTTTCATATACTGCCAAAGTGGATTCTGGGAGTTATCTTCTAAGGCTCTTTTGTAAAAAATAAAATCCTTTTTCATATCCTCCATGGACTTTGTGGCAGAATCAATATTGGTAATATCAGTTTTTTCGGCCGAATATATAAAAATCCAAGCGACGCAATCGTACTTATCCTGAAAGTGATAGTAGAAGGTTGGTCGCTTTATTTCCGCCTTTTTACAGATTTCTGAAACGCGAATTTTATCAAGACTTTTTTTAGTCATCAGTTCTTTCATTACATTTGCAATCCAAAGCTTGGTTCTATCAGCCATAGTGTCCCCTTTCTTTATTATGAAAATGTGTCGCTTTTTTACAAAATACGAAAATGCTTCCATACAAAAAATCTTACATAATTATAGAAGCGTAAGATTTTATAACATAATTATAGTTTTGTCAGTGTGAATAATCAATAGGAAAGCTTAATATGGGATTGTAAAGAATGAATCTAATTTGAATTTAGGAGGTAAATTTTATGCATTTTACAGGAACTGTTTATAGAAGCCCATATTGGCCAACATGGCCACTTTTAGAGATTACTCAGGGTTGTACTCATAATAACTGCAAGTTTTGTACCATGTATAAAGACGTGGATTTTAGGGTTTCTCCCCTTGATTGGGTGGAAGAGGATTTAAAAGAGTTGGCAGCGGATACACCAGATGCAAGAACAATTCAGCTTTTATCTGCTAATCCTCTTGCACTTTCTTTTAATAAATTAAAGAATATTTTGGAAATGATAAATCACTATCTTCCTAAGATGGAATATATCTATACTGTTTCTAGAGTGACAGATATAAGAAATAAGTCGGTTGAGGAGCTAAAAGTGCTAAAGGAACTTGGACTTCGTGAAATTTCTCTTGGTGTTGAAAGTGGCGATGATTGGACACTTGAACGTATTAATAAGGGTTACACATCGGCGGATATATTAGAACAATGTCATAAGCTTGATGAAGCTGGAATCGCCTATTGGATGACTTTTTTTAATGGTGTTGCTGGCAGAGAACATAGTAAGCAACACGCAATTAATTCAGCCAAAATTTTTAGTCAATGTAATCCAATTTGTGTTGGTACAGGTGGACTAGTTCTTTTTCCTGACACACCTCTTCTTGAAGAAGCTAAAAGAGGTGAGTTTGATCCTTTATCAGAAAAAGAGATGATGGAAGAGTTAAAATTATTTGTAGAAAATTTGAATATTAATTGTAATTTTATTACACATCATACTTCGTCAATTAACTTATCAGGTGCTAATTTCCTTAATAGAAAGGAAGAAATCATTGATGGTCTAGACTATTTAATTAAGAATGGTAATTTAGATACTATGGCAAGAATTAGAGCTAATAAGGTGAGCTTATAATTAGGAAAATGTATTGCATTTGAAAAAAACGACATTTTGTTTTGGCATGGCTAAAACGGAATGTCTTTTTTGTTTTGATATTGTTTATACGCTGTTCAATTATTGACAGTAAATTTTTGCTGATTTAAAATAGTTTAAGTGAGCGGAAGTGTTGGAATGGCAGACAAGCAAGATTCAGATTCTTGTGTGGTAACACGTGTGGGTTCAAGTCCCATCTTCCGCATTAGTAAAAAAAGAACTACGGCATGAAGCCGTGGTTCCTTTTTTAGTAAGGCCGAGGAGTCCCTTGAACCCAGAGTTCAGCGGGTCTTCGTTTCACTACGGTCGGCGCTAAGCCAAGGTCCCCCGGATCTTGAGCGCCTTCTCGCCCTTACGGGCTTCGTCGGTCGGTTCGGAGGGAAAAAGGTCCACCGGACCTTTTTCTTAATCCTCCTCACCCCGTCTTCCGCATTCATTCTTAATTTATCCAAAATCTAAATTATGCTATAATAAACTGAAACTTATTTTTGAAGGATAATTTTTTATGAAAAAGAAATTAGGAATATTCGCCCTTATTTCAGCGATGATACTTGTTATAGTAGCCTTTGCATATTGGAAGCTTAAGGGTAGAGATAATGAAATTGGAATTGTAATAGAAGAAGCAACAAGCCTAGATTGCCAGGAGATTTCTGAGGAACAGACACAAGAGCATACAAGTGAGAGTGAAAGTCAGGAAACAAGAAGGGTATATTTAGATGTGAATAACATTTTACAAAATCCTGAGCTTCCTACAGGCTGCGAGGCGGTTTCGGCGACAATTGTGCTAAATTATTACGGTGCTAATATGTCAAAGACTGAATTGGTGGATAAATATTTGCCTTATTCAGATGACCCTAATCAGGGCTTTTGCGGCGGAACACCTTACGATAAGCCCGATGGTAGCGATTTACATTGGGTGGCTGCGGCGCCAATTGCAACAGCAATGAATCAGGCAATTGCTGCTCATGGGTTAAATTACACAGCTGTTGATATTTCAGGTACGAGTTTTGAAAATGTATTGACATATGTAAAAAATGGACAACCCGTAGTTTTTTGGGCCTTAGAGAATATGAGAGTAGGTTCTCATACATTAGTTTTAATGGGTTATGACTTAGATGCAGGCGTTTGCTATTTTGCAGATCCAATGAAAGAAGGCATTCAGGCCTATTCTGTAGATTCTACAAGATATGCTTATAATACAAGAGGACAGTATGCAGTGGTGGTAGAGTAATATTTTCATAAATAAGATATTTAATTATTTAAAATAGGATAATGCGTAAAAAATTGTAATTAATCTAGAGATTTATGTATTTATGTGATATAATTACTAAAGATATATTTTTGTTGGCAATGAGATTTCTGGATTTAGGGGACAGAGGATTATCCGATGAATAGAGTGAATAATTTTATAAAAAGCAATAAGTTATTAATTACAAATATTATTATTATAATTGTAGGGGCTATTTTTGCGTTTATTTTGTCTTACTCCTGTATTAAATCAATTATGAGAAAAGACGTGGCGAACACCACAAATGCATTATTTGATGGAATTTATGGAAATGTAAATGCCATTTTAACTTATCCTATTAATTACACTAAAGTAATGAGCAATGACTGTCTATTGCAAAGCATTTTAGATAAAGAAGATGAAATGCCTGAGGATGAGTTTGAAGTAGTTATGGCGCAGTACCTTGAAAATATACGTAATGTTTATAACTGGGAAGCAATGTATTTAATTTCTTGTGATACTAATAAGTATTACACTCCTTCTGGCGTAGGCAAGGTTGTAGATTCAAAAAATGATGAATACGATGTTTGGTATGATAACTTTATTGAGTCTGGTTTAGAATATGGAGCAGATTTAACTTATGATGAGTTAAATCCTGAGGAGTACGTAATCTTTATTGATAGGAAAATGGAAGTCAATGGCGAGTTAAGAGCGGTGCTTAGTTGTGCAATCTATTTATCTGATTTAACGGATTTTATGAATTATTGCTATCAGGAATATGATGTGGAAGTCTATCTAACGGATACAGAGGGAAATGTAACTCTAGATATTAATAGCGTTAATTTTGTGGAACACTA
Source organism: Lachnospira sp. (assembly GCF_016290755.1). Classification (NCBI taxonomy): domain Bacteria; kingdom Bacillati; phylum Bacillota; class Clostridia; order Lachnospirales; family Lachnospiraceae; genus Lachnospira; species Lachnospira sp. The sequence goes on along the minus strand of NZ_JAEEVD010000007.1, from coordinate 56,412 downwards.
TAAGTATAGATATGAAACTGATATTGTGAATAAAGAAGAGCATATGTATACGAGGAATGGCTATATTATTAAAAGCTATGTGCCGGATTTGGGCATGTATTTAGTGGTAAAGAATTCTAAGTATACCTTGTCGGGAAAATTTATAAGGATATTTAGAGGCGCTGTTATTTATGTAGTTACTATGATTATGGTGCTTACAATTATGAACTTCTATCGTTTTAAAAAGGAAAAGGCGGTTTTAAAAAATAATATATATACCGATTTTTTAACACAAATATCAAATGTAAAGGGTTTGCAAACTAATATTAAAACCTTTATAAGTGGCACAAATAGTAATAATATTGGTGGTTCTATGTTTATATTTGATATTGATAATTTTAAGATGATTAATGATACTTTTGGCCACACTAAAGGAGATGAGTTTTTAAAGAAATTTGCTAATGAGCTCTCTAAAGCCTTTAGAGCCGGCGACATTGTAGGACGCCTTGGTGGAGATGAGTTTATGGTCTTTTCACCAACTCTTACAAATAAAGAGAATATTGAAAAGAAGGCGTTAGAACTTGTTGATTTGTTTAATTGGACCATTGAAGAGGAAGATAAGAAGGTGAAAATGTCTGTAAGTATAGGCGTTTCGGTCTATCCTAAAGATGGCAATAGCTATGAGGAACTTTATAAAGCAGCGGATAAGGCGCTTTATTATGTTAAGAAACGTGACAAGAATGGGTATAGTATTTATGGAAAAGAATAATACTTTTTGATATATTAGTTGCGATTGTATGTTTTACAGTAAATTTTAAGATACATTTTCATAAAGAAAATGCACAGATTAGGAGAAGAATTATGAAATTAACAATGCTTGGAACAGGCAGCGCACTAGTAACTCATTGCTATAATACTTGCTACATATTAGAAGATAAAGGGGAACTTTTCATGGTGGATGCCGGCGGTGGAAATCAGGTGCTTAGCCAGATTGAAAGGGCCGGATATGATTGGAAAAATATACGTCACATTTTCTTAACGCATAAGCATATTGACCATCTTCTTGGTGCCCTTTGGATGACTAGAATGATCTGCCAGCACATGAGACAGGGTCAGTACGAAGGAGATGCCTATATTTATTCTCATAGGGAAGTGCTAGATTTACTTAGCGATATGGCAGAAAAGCTTATTCAGAAAAAAGATACAGCTTTTATTGATAAGAGATTGCATTTTGTTGAAGTTAAGGATGGAGATAGTTTTGAAATAATCGGACATAATGTGACTTTCTTTGACATTTTATCCACTAAGGCAAAGCAGTTTGGCTTTTGTCTTGAAATGGAAGATGGCAAGAAATTTACTTGCTGTGGTGACGAACCTTTAAATGAGGAAAGAGAAGCCTATGCAAAAGGCGCTAAGTGGCTATTGCATGAGGCTTTTTGTTTATATTCGCAGGCAGACATTTTTAAGCCATATGAGAAGCATCATTCAACGGTAAAGGATGCTTGTGAGTTAGCAACCAAGCTTTCTGTTGAAAATGTATTGCTATATCATACCGAAGAAAAGAATCTTGATAATAGAAAGGAACTCTACACTAAAGAAGCAAAGGAATACTTTAGTGGAAATGTTTACGTTCCAGAGGATTTAGAGGTAATTGAACTTTAGTTAATAATTATCTAGTTTAATAGCACAAGGATTTTAGTCAGTGACTAGCTGATTTAGAAATTCTTGTGCTTTTTATGTGGCAATACATTTCGCTTTTTTAAATCGTTCGTATATTTGTTCGATTAGCTATTGAAATTTAAAAGCAGGCTTGTTATAATTAAAATAGAACAGGTGTTCTAATTGGTGTTTTTTAAATTATATTTTAGAAGGTGGAATATATGTATAAAAGAAAGCCTGTAGATGTAATATTACAAAATAATATAGATGGTTCAATTATTCCCTTGAAATTGCGCATTCGTGGTGAAGATGGTGAACAGTACGAGTGTAAAGTAACAGGTTATATTGACTTGTCAGGGCAAGGCGCAAGAACCTTTGCAGATGGAGTTTACGTCTCTAATAGAAATCTGGTTTATAAGTGCAAACTGTTAGTAGAAGATAAAGAAAGAATAGTGAATCTATATCACATTCCAAGTATAAGTGCCTGGTTTATAACCACTGGGGGATAAAGTAGGTGGGGAAACTTTCTTTGTACAGCTAGGCAATTAGTTTAGCGCAAGCGTGTTCTAGAAAGGTTTGTACCTTGCTGAAATCACTGTCTTTATCCACACACATATCTCCTCCTTTACAGGTTAAGCCTTATTGTGTTATTATCCTTTTAATAAGGGAATGAAGTTCTCCCTAAGTATTTTTACTTAAACCGCTATTACAAGCTGATGACTTCTGCGATTAAATTTTACGCAGAGGCTGTCGGCTTTTTTGCGTATATAGGAGGAATTTATGTTATTAAGTATTTCTTTAATTTTCATTATGGGAATGTGTCTAGGCTTCATATGTAAGAAGTTACATTTGCCAAGCCTAATAGGCATGCTAATTACAGGCATTGTGCTTGGACCTTTCGTATTAGACTTAATTGATCCAAGTATTCTTAACATTTCATCTGAGTTAAGAAAAATTGCCCTAATCATTATTCTTACAAGAGCAGGCCTAGGCCTTGATATTTCAGGCCTTAAAAAGATTGGTAGACCTGCGATTTTAATGTGCTTTCTACCAGCAACTTGCGAGCTTTTTGGCATTTTAATTTTTGGACCAAAGCTCTTAGGGCTTAGTCTACTAGAAGCTGCCATTACAGGTGCAGTACTTGCAGCGGTTTCTCCTGCTGTAGTGGTTCCTAGAATGGTAAAACTTATGGATGAAGGCTATGGGGTTAAGGAAGGTGTACCACAGTTAATTCTAGCGGGCGCCTCTGTTGATGATGTCTATGTAATTGTGTTATTTACTACATTTGTTAATATGATGCAGGGCGAAGGGGTATCAGTTATTAGTTTTGTAAATATACCTATCTCTATCCTTTTAGGAATTGCAATTGGACTTTTAATCGGACTTTTAATGTCCATTTATTTCAAAAAAATCCACATAAGAGATACTAGCAAAGTAATCATTATTCTTTGCATCTCTTTCTTACTTGTGGTTTTAGAAGATAGCTTAAAGACTAACATTACATTTTCAGCACTAATAGCTATTATGTTTATAGTTGTTGGCCTTCAAAAAAACAGAAAAGAAGTGGCTGCTAGACTTTCAAAGAAATATGAAAAGTTGTGGGTGGCAGCAGAGGTTCTACTTTTTGTATTAGTGGGTGCAGCAATCAACATCGACTACATCACAAAGGTGGGAGTTAAGGCAGTAATCTTGATATTTGCAGCCTTAATCTTTAGAATGCTTGGAGTCTTCTTATGTCTCATTTTTTCAAAATTAAACAAGAAGGAAAGACTCTTTACAATGATGGCCTACACTCCAAAAGCTACAGTTCAGGCGGCCATTGGTGGTATGCCACTTGCACTTGGCTTTGCTTGCGGCGATACAGTTTTAACAGTGGCAGTTCTTGCAATTGTAATAACTGCGCCTATTGGAGCCTTTGCCATTGACAGCAGTTACAAACATTTACTAAAGAAAAGTTGATAAATGTAAAAAAAGGTCAGTATATAGTTTTGGCTGTAATCCTTATAGAGCAAAAAGCTTGTTTAGGGATTATGGCTTTTTTTATTTTACATCAATAATTTTAGTCAAACTGTAGGAAGTGATAAAGCAAGTTGGGAATTTAATCCCTATAGTGCAAAAAAATCGATTTAGTCCTACAATTTCCACTTTTAAAAAGAGCCATTTTTGAAATCTTGACCTAATCCCGAAAAAATCTTCCATAAGGATTATAAAAGTAAGTTAAAAGTTGCTTTAAAATTAGGGTTTAGGACTAACGGGAAAAAATATCCCTATTAGGATTAAAACTAGAAGTGCGATTCCAGGAAATCATTGACTCAACAGAAGAAAATAATTGTGCTGGGTCAACAATTCAAAAAAAGAAGCGACCAGGAAGCTTCTTAGTGCATCCCGGCCGCTTCAACCAACCGTTAGTCCCACACTTCCCGGCAGCCCCAACCCGCCGTTAGTTTCAAACATCAGGACAACACTTAGCAAACAGCGAAGCGCCTTTGCACTTTATTTCACACGAAGACCCAAAACAACTCACTACACTAGTTAAAAAATCATTGACACAATCAAATTCTATATCGTATACTTTCCTTAACAAACAACGGCGTTTCGATTCAATATCGATGCGCCTTTTTTGTTATCAAATTTCATATTTGATTTAATAAAGACGAAGGAGTCCAGACCAAGATAGAGGTCTGGGCTTTTTTGTTTAAGGATAGGAGGAATGGTATGGAGAGATTGTTAAATCACAAGAGCCAGATTAATAACCAGATGGCAAGATATGGTGTTAAGTTTGGCATTTATAAGGACGGGGAGTTTTTGGAACGCCTTTTTCCATTTGATCCTATTCCAAGAAAAATAACAGCCCCAGACTACGAAAAACTTGAAAAGGGGCTAATTCAGAGAGTGACTGCGCTAAATGCATTTCTTAATGACATTTACAATAATAAGAAAATTCTAGTGGACAAAATTATACCAGAGGAGTTTATCTATAGGTCGCCAGGTTATTTATCGGCATGCGAGAATTTCTCACCAGAAAAGAAGATTCACAGTCATATTTCAGGTATCGACTTAGTTTTAGGAAAAGATGGAAAATGGTACATCCTAGAGGACAACCTTCGAATTCCCTCAGGAGCCTCATATCCCCTAATTGCTAGGAGCCTTTGTAGAAAATGTTCACCAGATACTTTCAGAAACAACGAAGTGGTGGATAACAGAAATTATGGACAGCTTTTAAAGGAGACTTTTGATAACGTAAATAAAGGCGGAATTAACGTTATTTACACACCGGGAAGGTTTAATGCAGCTTATTTTGAGCATTCCTTTTTGGCCGAAAAATCGGGGGCAGTGTTGGCTGAATTTGATGATTTGTTTGTGGAAAATAATACGCTTTACTACAAATCTAGCAAAGGCCCTGTAAGGGTTGGCGCCATTTATAGAAGAATAAGTGATGAGTTTTTAGACCCACTTACTTTTAGAAGTGATTCCTTAATTGGAATTCCGGGAATTATGATGGCCTACAGGGCAGGAAATGTGGCTATTTTAAATGCACCAGGCAATGGGGTTGCCGATGATAAGGGTATTTATTATTTTGTGCCAAAGATGATTAGATATTATCTTGATGAGGAGCCAATTCTTGATAACGCTCCTACTTATTTGCCATTTTACAAGGAGGACTTAAATTACACATTGGAAAATTTTGACAAACTTGTAATTAAAGATGTGGCAGAAGCTGGAGGCTACGGCGTTGTATTTGCAAGAGAATTAACTAAGGCAAGAAAAGAAGAATTCATTGAAAAAATAAAGAAGGAACCTAGAAGATTCATAGCTCAGGAAGTTATAGATTTCGAGGATTTGCCTATTGTAGAAGGTGGCGAGACTGTGGATAGAAAGGCGGATTTAAGAGCATTCGTCTTAGCAGGCAGAAAGACAAAGCTTTGGCCTAGCGGTTTGACTAGATTTTCAAGAAACCCAGATAGCTTCGTGGTTAACTCATCTCAGGGAGGAGGTTTTAAGGATACATGGATTATGTCTCATTAACTAAAACTAATAGATTATATTGGCTTGGGCGTTATTGCGAGCGCGTCTTATCCACAACTCAGTACATGATGTATTGGTATGACAGCATGATTGATGGAGCGGCCATCGATTATAAGGACTACTGCGAGAGAATGGGTATCCCAGCAGACTATGAGAGCCCAGAAGCTTTCATACAGGAATATATCTTTGATAAGGAGAATGTATTTTCCTTAAGACATGCAGCAGAGGAGATGCTAGCTAACGGCATGGTTTTAAGAGAAACCATAAGTTCAAAAACCCTAGCCTACATTCAGATGGCTGTAAATGCTCTAGAGCTTGGAAAGACTGACAGCGCACCGGGTGTGGAGCTTCAATGGGTTGTGGATGATGTTATGGCTTTTAGAGGAAGCTGTGATGATTTTATTGAAGAGGAATTTGTAAGAAATATTATTAAAACAGGCATTAGCATTGAGAGGTTAAGCCTTTATCTACGTCTTGGTTATAATTTGGAAAATGTATCAAAAGAGATGAAGAAAATGCTAAACAGGCTGCATAAATCCGGCCTTCAGACTAATGCTATGTCCCTTGGACGAATTTATTTATATGGTAATGAAAATCAGCTAAATATTTCAGATGAGGATTTGTTAAAGGCAGTTGAAAACCTTGTAGTTTTGTAGGGAGGGATGTTTATGACGACATTAAGATTTAGCTATCAAACAAAGGTGGAATTTTCAGGGGATGTGACTAATCATGCTTTTTTACTGAGATCATTTCCGATTGAAGAAAAAGGACAAAAAGTGCTGGATTTAATGCACACAAATTCCCCTATTGTAACTGGTGGACAGTATTTAAAGGATGGCTTTGGAAATACAGTTTATACAGGAAGGATTGATAGAGGCCATGATTCCTTTACTTATAAGGTTATAGGAACTGTGATTCGAGACGATTCTAAAAAGTCTTTTGAAAAACCTTTACCTTCTTATCGTTATCCCTCGGAGCTTACTAAGGCTAGTCCGGAGATAATAAATTTTCATAAAAATTTAAATCTACCTTCAAATCATTATGAAGCCGCAAAGATTATTTCAAAGGCAGTTTATGATTATATGATTTACGAAACAGGCACAACAGGCATCTTTAATGGTGATGTGCTTCAAAGACAGTCGGTCTATATGGAGGTGACAAAATTAAAGGAAGCTTTGCTTGCCTAAAAAGGGAGTTTATAGATGATTAGTAATGTAGTTAGTTTAGGATTGCCAGTAGGTGAAAAATTAGTAATCCCAAAGAATCGAATTAAGGGAGAGGCTAGAGATAATGGAAAGAGGATATGTATTGTAACAGGAACCCACGGAGATGAATTAGAGGGGCAATATGTCAGTTTTATGCTTAATAAGATTTTAGAAAAAAATAAATCTAAACTTCACGGCATTGTTGACATTTACCCCGCTAATAATCCTCTGGGAATCAGCACAATTTATAGAGGTTTACCAGGTTATGATTTAGATATGAACAGGATGTTTCCGGGAAGCTCCCATTCTTCAGGCTTTGATTACATGGTAAAAAAGATTTATGAAGATATTTGTGGAGCGGATTTATGTATAGACATCCACGCTAGTAACATTTTCTTAAGGGAAATTCCTCAGATAAGAATAAATGAAAATTCGGTTAAGACCTTGCTACCTCTTGCAAGACATATGAATATGGACTTTGTTTGGATTCATCAGTCGGCAACAGTTTTAGAGAGCACCCTAGCCTACAGTCTGAATGAGGCAGGCACTCCAACTCTTGTTGTAGAGATGGGGGTAGGCATGAGAATTACTAAGGATTATGGTGATCAGCTAATTGATGGCATTATGGCAACTATGAAAAAAATGGACATGTGGGATGGCGATGAGGCACCTATAAAACCACCAATAGTTAGTACTGACGGGCATGTTGGATTTATAAACGCCAATGAATCTGGTCTTTTTATTGCTTACATTAATCACGGTAGAAGGGTTAGAAAAGGCGAAATCATAGGGGCTGTTGTGGATTCCCTTGATGGGACTATAAAAGAGGAAGTTAAAAGCCCGGTAAGCGGTTTGGTCTTTACTTTAAGGGAATATCCAATCGTTTACAACGGTTCCCTAATTGCAAGAGTACTAGGAGGTTTGTAAAAAAATGACACAAGAAACATTATTTGAGGTAAACGCCATGCCCTACAGGCAGGCAATTCCAGTTTATGGTTATAGATTTGGTAGTAACAAAAAGACCCTAGCCATTATGGGCGCCATGCGAGGTGACGAGTTTCAGCAAATGTATATCTGTGCAAAGCTTGTTAAGTCCCTTACAAAAATCGAGGCCGAAGGGAAGCTAAATAAGGACTACGGAATCTTAGTAATCCCTTCTGCTAGCCAGTTTTCCATGAATGTGGGCAAACGTTTTTGGCCCGTGGATAACACAGATATTAATAGAATGTTTCCAGGCTATGATAAGGGCGAGACTACACAGCGCCTTGCGGACAGCATTTTTAGGGAGCTAAAAGGCTATCAGTATGGAATTCAGCTGGCTAGCTTTTACATTGCCGGGGAGTTTTTGCCCCATGTGCGCCTTATGAATACAGGCTATACAAACCCTGATGATGGCTATCTTTTTGGCCTACCTTATCTAGTTTTAAGAAAGCCAAAGCCTTACGACACCACCACACTTAACTATAATTGGCAGGTTTTTGAAACAGATGCCTTTTCGGTTTACACCAAGGCCACTGAGCGTCTGGATGAGGAAAATGCAAACATTGCCCTAGAGGCCATCTTAAGATTTATGGCTAAAAAAGGCTTTATAGATTACGAAGGTGAGTTTGGCACAAAGACAAGTTTTGTTGAAGAAGATGACATGCTTACAATTCAAACAAAGGCAGCAGGTCTTTTTAGGCCTATTGCAAAGGCTGGAAATCTAGTTCTTGAAAATGAAGAAATAGCAGAAATCCTAAGTCCCTATACTGCAGAAAAACTAGAAGTCATAAAAGCTAAGAAAAAAGGAAGAGTCTTTTTTGTAAGACATGCAGAAGCTATTATGGAACATGATTTGATCTTTAGGATTATTCCGGAGGAAGTGTAGGGATTATCTTTTTGGACTATAGAATTGTCTTGATTTTTCCCGAGGAGTCTAGAAATATAGGAATCTGTCCGGGTGATTTAATCCCTATGTCAAAAAAAGCTTACAAAAGGATTATCTTTTTCGGGATTTACATCAACAATTTTAGATAACACCCCCGAAAATTTTAAAGTATTCTTTTCCCACAATTTATGCTAAATTAAAACTCGAGGAAAATATCTAGATTCTTCGTTGCATTGTAAAGTTGCACTGAGGAGGACCTTACGATGCCTTCAAAACACAGACAAAGAATCTAGTAATCTTTAGGAAGAAGGAAAAGATATGGAATTTAATAATATTACTTTGATTGGTATGCCAACTTCGGGTAAGAGTACAATTGGTGTAATTGTGGCTAAGATACTTGGTATGGATTTTGTGGATGCAGATATAGTTATTCAGAATCGTGAGGGCAAGAAGCTAAGCGAAATCATAGAAGAGAAGGGAATTGATGGCTTTGTAAAGTGTGAAGGAGATGCAATACTTTCAATAGAAGTTAACAACACAGTTATTGCCACAGGTGGTAGTGCAGTTTATAGCGCCAATGCTATGGAGAAGCTAGATAAGAATTCTTTGATAGTGTATTTGAAACTAGAAAAGGAAGAGCTTTTTAGAAGACTTAAAAATGCTAAGGAGCGCGGTGTTGTGCTTCATGAAGGCGAGACTCTTGAGGATATGTATAACACAAGAGCTAAGTTATACGAAAAGTATGCAAACTTAACAGTGGAAGAAAAAGATTGTACATTAGAAGAAACAGTTGCAAAACTTGTGGATTTATTAAAGAACAATTAAGTGAAGAATTCAGTAAAGAACCGGCTTTGCACCGGTTCTTTTTTGCATTTATAAATAAATTTGTCACTAAGTGAAATTATTGTAAAAAAAATAAGAAAATGTTATAATATTGTAGTCAGTTTTATAAAGGAGGTTTTGTCATGAAACATATTAAGACAATCACTAACCGTGTATTAAAGGACACAATGAAGAACGGTGGATGTGGCGAATGCCAGACATCATGTCAGTCAGCTTGCAAGACATCTTGTACAGTTGGAAATCAGAGCTGCGAGAACAAGAATAATTAATTATTTTTGAAAGAGAGTGTTAAAGCATTTCGACACTCTCTTATTTTTGCGGATTTCTTTTGGTTAATAAAAATGAAAAAGTAAGTTTGGAAGTGTATTAATAGGATGCACAAGTTAGAAGAGGTAATTTATTAATGGTACATCAGTATAAGAATAATGGATATAACATCGTATTAGATGTTAACAGTGGTTCTGTTCATGTGGTTGATGATATGGTATACGATATTATAGCTGCTTATGAAGGACACACAGTAGAAGAAGTAGTCTGTCAGTTTGATGGCAAATATTCTAAGGAAGACGTAGAAGAATGCTATGCTGAAATAACAGAACTAAAGGAAGCAGGACAGTTATTTACAGAGGATATTTATGAGCCATATATTGACTCATTTGTAGATAGACCTACAGTTGTAAAGGCACTTTGTCTTCACATTGCACATGATTGTAACTTAGGTTGTAAGTATTGCTTCGCCGATGAAGGTGAATATCATGGTAGAAGAGCTATGATGAGCTTTGAAGTTGGTAAGAAAGCACTTGATTTCTTAGTTGCTAACTCAGGCAGCAGAAAAAACTTAGAGGTTGACTTTTTTGGTGGCGAACCTACAATGAATTTTGAAGTAGTTAAGCAGCTTGTTGCTTACGGTCGTTCTCTTGAAGAGGCTAACAACAAGAAGTTTAGATTTACATTAACAACTAATGGTATCTTACTTAACGACGAGATTATGGAATTTGCTAATAAGGAAATGAGTAATGTCGTTTTAAGTTGTGATGGACGTAAGGAAATCAACGATATGATGAGACCAGTTCGTTCAAGCGGAAGGAGCTCATACGATATCATTATGCCTAAGTTTAAGAAGCTTGCAGAAAGCAGAAATCAGATGAATTACTACATTCGTGGTACATTTACACATTTCAATCTTGACTTTGCAAAGGACGTTTTACATTTTGCAGATGAAGGATTCGAGCAGATTTCTGTTGAGCCAGTAGTTGCTCAGCCAACAGATGACTATGCAATTAGAGAAGAGGATCTTGATACTCTTAAAGAACAATATGATATTTTAGCTGCAGAGATCGTTAAGAGAAAGAAGGCAGGAAAAGGCTTTAACTTCTTCCACTTCATGATCGATTTACAGGGCGGTCCTTGTGTAGCTAAGAGACTTTCTGGATGTGGTTCAGGATGTGAATATTTAGCAGTAACACCTTGGGGTGATTTATATCCTTGTCATCAGTTCGTAGGTAATGAAGATTTCATTATGGGTAACGTTGACGAAGGTATTACAAAGCCTGAAATTAGAAAGATGTTTAAGGCTAGCAACGTTTACACTAAGGAAAAGTGTAAGAATTGTTTCGCTAGATTCTACTGCAGTGGCGGTTGTGCTGCCAATTCATATAACTTCCACGGTAACATCAATGATGCTTACGATGTTGGATGTGAACTCGAAAGAAAGAGAGTTGAGTGCGCGATTATGATTCGTGCAGCAATGGCAGATGAGAACAATTAATCATCACCATTTTGGCTAGAGATTTTAATCTTTAGCGTATTTCACTTTATTTCTTATAAATGTTTCACCGCGAATTTGGGACATTTTTTGTAATAAGAAATTATTTATGTTGAAGGGAGAGAATGTAACATGAAATACGGATTAGCTAAAAAGATATGTTACAGTGCTATCGTACTAGTATTGCTTGTAGGTTTAATTTTAACAGCAATATTTGGTATGAACGGAAAAGGCTACGGAAGCGTAGAAGATATCAGTCTAGGTCTTGACCTTGCTGGTGGTGTTAGTATCACATACGAGATACAGGATGAGGATTATACAACTCAGGATGTAGAAGATACTATCTATAAGTTACAGCAGAGAGCAGAAAGCTACTCTACAGAATCTAATGTTTATCGTGAAGGCGATGACAGAGTAACAGTTGAAATTCCAACAGGTGAGAACTCTGAAGAGGATGCAAATGAAATTCTTGCAGCACTTGGTACTCCAGGTTCTTTGGAATTCTTAGACTCAGATAACTACTCATTATTTACACAGGGTAGTGAATATGAGACATTACTTACAGGTAATGATGTTGAGAATGCTCAGGCATACACAGATACAACAGATACAGATTCATCTACACCTTATGGTGTTCAGTTAACATTTACAGATGAAGGTGCTGATAAGTTCTATAATGCAACTTCTGAAAATGTTGGTAGTTATATTTACATCTTATTTGATGGCGAAGTTGTATCAGCTCCAACAGTAAATTCAGCAATTTCAGGTGGAACTGCAGTAATTAATGGTATTGAAAGCTATGAGGCAGCAGAAAACTTAGCAACTTATATTAGAGTTGGTTCAGTTCCTGTAACTCTTGAAGAAGTTTCATCTTCAATTGTTAGCCCACAGCTTGGTGCAAGTGCAATTAAGTCAAGTATGGTAGCAGCAGTAATCGGTTTAGTTTTACTTTGTATCTTCATGATTGTAATCTATAGATTACCAGGTGTTGTTGCAACACTTACACTTTCAATCTATACAACATTAGTTTTATTCTTATTAAGTGTTTATGACTTAACACTTACATTACCAGGTATTGCCGGTATTATTTTAGGTATTGGTATGGCCGTTGATGGTAACGTAATTATTTATACACGTATTAGAGAAGAAATCGCAGCAGGAAAGAGTGTTGAAAGCTCAATTCTTGCAGGTTATAGCAAGGCTGCTTCAGCTATCATTGATGGTAACGTTACAACATTAATTGCTGGTATCGTTCTTTACATCTTTGGTACAGGTTCAGTTAAGGGCTTCGCTACAACACTTATGATTTCTAATATCGTTTCAGTATTTACATCACTTGTAATTACTAAGATTATTATGAAGCTCCTTTACAACTTCGGATGCAAGAGCCCAGTATTATATGGTAAGACAGTTCATAAGAAGACTGTTAACTTCTTAGGCTTTAGAATTAAGGCTTTCATCATTGCTTTAGTAGTAATCGTTGCTGGCTTTGTATGCATGGGTGTTCGTTCAGGAATGGGCGATGGTGCTTTCAACTACTCATTAGAGTTCGTTGGTGGTACTACAACAACATTTGAATTTGCACAGGAATATGACACAGAAACAATTGAGTCAGATATTATTCCAGTAATTAAGGATTCAACAGGAGTTACAGAAGTTCAGCAGCAAAAGACTCAAGATTCTACAGCAGTTGCCTTCAAGACAACAGCTCTTACTCAGGAACAGAGAGAAGCTATGGAAGAAGCAGTAGTTGCTAGCTTCCCAATTAAAGATGGTTCAACAGTTGAATCTAATTCAATTACAGGTTCAGTAAGTTCTACAATGAGAAGAAATGCTATTCTTTCAGTTGTACTTGCTACAGTATTTATGTTAATTTACATTTTCATCAGATTTAAGGATCTTAAGTTTGCTCTTGCAGCTGTTATTGCCTTAGTTCATGATGTATTAGTGGTTTTAGCATTCTATGCATTCACAAGAATTACAGTAGGTACAACATTTATTGCTTGTATGCTTACAATCGTTGGTTACTCAATCAACGGTACTATCATTATCTTTGATAGAATTAGAGAACAATTAAAGACAGCTAATTCAAAGACAGATATTACAGAGCTTGTAAATTCATCAATTACATATACATTTACAAGAACAGTAAATACAACAATTACAACACTTATTATGTTAGTTTGCTTAGCAATTTTAGGTGTTTCATCAGTTAAGGAATTCGCAATGCCACTTATCGCTGGTATCTTAGCTGGTACATTCTCATCTGTTCTTATCACATCAGCTCTTTGGTATATCATGGGTGGTAAGAAGAGAGGCGTTGTTAACGAAGTTAAGAAAGAAGACAAGAAGAAGGTCTTTGAAGACGGCGCTCAGGTTTAATCAAATAGTGAATTTGTTAAATTAAACAACAATGAGATATAAATAAAATAAAGGCTTATGAAAATCTTAGATTTTCATAAGCCTTTTAAATTTCTTACTTTACGCATTTGTTAATTACACATGCGAAATTAATAATCTATTTCATTTACAATAAACTGTAAACTCTTATTTCCTCTAAATTCATTGATATCCGGGTAGTAAATAATCTTAATAACACTTCCGATGGCAGGAAGTTCATCTTCTTCCACCTTAAATTTAATAGCTTCAATGATTTTTCCGTAGGCAGACTGAAGCTGCATCTTAAGTACATTTTTATTCTTACCAATAAGATTAGCTCTAATTACCTTTAGGTTTCTGTCTGCAAATACAGGCTTTTCATTGCCTTTACCAAAGGGCTCTAGAATCTCAAATTCCTTTACAAGCTCCATAGTTACATAGTCCACAGGCATGGCAACATCAATCCAAATCTTAGGAGTTAAATCATCCTTAGTTAGTGTCTGTTCTCTATTTAAGGCAGCTCTAAATTCCTCTAGATTTTCCTCTTTTAAGGAAAGACCTGCAGCCATTGGATGACCACCAAATTTAGTAAGAAGTGACTTTACCTTAGATATCTCTTCAAACATGTTATAGCCCTCAATTGAGCGGCCAGAACCCTTTAAGCCGTCTTCTGACTTTGTGATGACGATAGATGGCTTATAGTAGCGCTCACGCACTCTACCGGCAATAATACCTGCAATGGATTCGTGGCAATTTTCAAGATAAACGACTAAAACCTTATCGTCCTTTAAACTTGTATTATCCACCATCTCAAAGGCCTTAGAAGCTTCTGAATCAGTTAAATCCTTACGTTCATCATTAAGAGCCTTAAGCTCTTTTGCAAGTTCCTTAGCTTCGTTTTCGCTTGTGGAGAGTAACATTTTTATAGCAAGCTCTGCACTCTCTAAGCGGCCGGAAGCGTTAAGACAAGGGCCAATAACAAAGCCTATGTGATAAGAACTAATGTGAGATTTATCTAGCTCGCAAAGCTCTATAAGGGCAGATAGGCCAAGATTTGGTGTATTTGCTATGTGGGCAAGGCCGTATTTAACTATAACTCTATTCTCGTTAATCAAATCCATAACATCTCCCACAGTGGCAATAGCAGCAAACTCTAGGAAATCGTCCAAATCACGGCTATAAAGGGCTTTATATTTATCTTCATCTATTGCGTTGATTTTAGCGTAAAGCACCTGTATGAGCTTATATGCCACCACAGCGCCGCACAAACCCTTAAAGGGATAAGGACAATCTGCCTGCTTTGGATTAACGCAGGCATCCGCCTCAGGAATTGTATAGATTTTCTCTTCACCCTGCATCTCAAAAGGAATGTCGTGGTGATCTGTAATAATTATAGTCATACCAAGGCTTTTAGCGTGCTTAACCTGCTCGATGGCAGCAATACCGTTATCACAAGTAATGATGGTGTCAATGCCATCTTCGTAAGCCTCATCAATAAGCCTCTCATTGATTCCGTAACCATCATGAATTCTATGAGGCACTACGTAATCCACGATCGCCCCCGCTCTTTTAAGACCCTTATAAAGAATAGTAATAGAGCAGATGCCGTCGATATCGTAGTCGCCAATGATTCGAATAGATTTTTTATTATCAATTTTATCCAAAAGGATATCGCAAGCCTTAGTTATATCCTTCATGGAAAATGGATCGTGTAATCTAGATAAATCAGGACGTAGATACATGTTAAAATCCTCGTCACTAATCATGTTTCGATTCCTGATAATTCTAGCAGTAACCTGATCTATGCTATATTTATTAGCTATTTCATTAAAGTTGGCTTTCTTTCCAAAAACCCTCCAAATGCTCATATTTTAACCTCGATTTCTGAAGTTTGTTCATCTTAATACGACATAATTTAATTCAACATAATTTATATTAGTTAGTGTGTATTCTTGTTTACAAACTCAGTTTTATACTTTGAATACATAATCTTCTGTGTGCTATAAAGACTGTAATAGCCTGAAAGCAAGTAGCTAAGGGCGATACAAAGAATACAATACTTCATAGAACCAGCACCAAACATCTCGATTGCAAGAATAAGAGATGTAATAGGGCAGTTAGTTACACCACAGAATACTGAAACCATGCCGCAAGCTGCGCAAAGTGCCACAGGAAGCCCAAAGATTGGAGCTAGGAAACTACCAAGAGTAGCACCAACAAATAAAGTAGGCACGATTTCGCCACCCTTAAAGCCACCGCCAAGAGTTACGGCTGTGAAAAGAATTTTCAAAAGGAAAACGTACCAAGCGGCCGAATCTACAAAGCTGTTAGCAATAACGTCTGCGCCAGCGCCAAGAAAGCTAGTTGTATTGAAAATGTATCTAAGGGCGATTACAAGTAAACCTGCCACAAAGACACGAATATACTGGTTTGGAATGTATTTGCTATAAAGCTTATTAGCTCCGTGTAAGCACAGGCATAAAAGAATACTTGCTAGAGCAAAGCATATAGCTAAAATAACGAATTTAGTGCCGTTTAAGGCATTAAAAGAAACAAACTCATCTACTGTAAAGGCAGTACCTGCAATCTTAAATAGTGAGGCAATTTTTTGAGCAATAAGTGCTGCAACTACGCATGGCACAAGGGCTGCGTAGTACATAATACCTACACTAATAACTTCCATGGAAAATATAGCAGCGGCAATAGGTGTACCAAAAAGAGCCGAGAAACATGCGCTCATGCCACACATAATCATGATACGTCTATCTTTATCATCAAATTTAAAAGCCTTTCCAAGGAAATTTCCAAGAGAAGCGCCGACCTGAAGGGCAGCACCCTCTCTACCTGCAGAACCACCAAATAGGTGAGTGATTAAAGTTGAAATAATAATTAGGGGAGCAACCTTTGCAGGCACCTCCTCACTTGACTGAATGGCAGTAATAACAAGGTTTGTACCCTTATTTCCGCCCTCGCCAACGATTCTATATAAGAAAATGATAACTAAACCACCAATTGGTAGCAAAAATAAAAGATTAGGATTTGCTATTCTAATATTAGTGACCTTTCCTAAAAGAAGGTTGAAAACCGATCCAATAAAACCTATGGTTATACCGCTAAAGCTGGCACAAAGTAGCCATTTAATAAGCGTAAGTGTTGCATTTTTAAACCTTTGCATGGTCTCTTGAATTGATTCTCGTGATAAGTCCATTTTAATCTCCCTTATAAACTAACATTAATTAATTCCTTAATATCTTCTTCTGTCATAACACTCATGCGGCTGTTATGATAGTTCTTATCATTAGTGACGTCTTTAATAAACCAATCTGGAGCAGTATAGGAGTTGCATTCCTCTAAATTAGGGAATTCCACTTCTGCTAAAACTACGCCGTCAAATTTACCCTCAAATATATCAAGCTCAATAGTATAACCCTTTCCATCAGGAATTTCATAGCGCTTCTTAGTAATAATATTACCGTCAGCCTTCTTAATTAGATTCTTATAAGCTTCTTCATTTAAGGGAAGGTTATATTCTTCTCTATTCATCTTACCCTTGCCCTTGTAGGTTAGGTAAAATTCATCATTATCCTGTCGTACACGAACAACGGGGTTAGTATTTAAATAGCCCTGTTCAATCTGTCGACACTTATATTTAGTTAGATCCTCAGGAATTCCTGAGACTAAAAATTTACGTTCAATTTCTACACCCATATTACACCTCGAATTTTTGTATACAATACATCTTAATTTAACATATATACAGGGATTTTTCAAATTTAGGGCAAAAAAAGAAGAACCCGTCGGGGTTCTACTTTTTACATTTATAAAAAAATTTAATGAGGGAGGGGATCACACATTAGGGAAATGTAATCCGCTAGACTAACCTCGTAGGGGGAGGAAGGTTAGTCGTTAATTTATGAAAAAGATTTTGAGTTAAGTTATGTATAAGAAGATAATGTATTAGGGAGAGTTATTAACTTCTTCCTTAACTCTGAAAATATAATATCGTGATTTTGTGAACGTGATTTGACAAAGAGCTGAAGAAAGTATGAAAGAGTATAAACTAAATATAAATTCTAGAAAGAAAACGGAAACTAAAAAGTAGGATAAAATTAAAAAAAAGACTACATTCGCAATGAATGTAGTCTTTTCCTTACATTGTTCGTAAACAATTAGTGTCTGCAAAAGGTGAATTACTTCTTCTTCTTGCCAGCGTTAACTGTTTCCTTTAAGCCCTTACCAGCCTTGAACTTAGGTGCCTTAGAAGCAGGAATCTTAATAGACTTACCTGTCTGAGGATTCTTACCTGTTCTAGCAGCTCTTTCAACAACTTCGAAAGTACCGAAACCAACTAACTGGATCTTCTCACCCTTCTTAAGTTCTTCAGATACTGTTTCTACAAAAGCCTTAAGAGCCTTCTCTGAATCCTTCTTTGAAAGTTCAGCCTTTTCTGCGATAGCAGCAACTAATTCTGTCTTGTTCATAAAAACTATTTCCTCCTTAAGATTATTAAGTTTTAATAATTATAAATCATTTATACTACGATTTTTTTATCTTGTCAACATTTTTAACTTGAAAAATGCCGATTTTATGGGATTTATCGAGAATTATATACTCTCAGAAAGAGTTTCCCATTTTTCATAGAGGTCGTTCAAATCCGCTTCAACACTGGATTTCTCCTTATGTATCTCCATCAATCTACCAGTGTTACTTGCAATGCTAGGATCTGCGTACTCTTCGTCTAATTTTTTTATTTTTTCCTCTAATTCTTCGATTTTTGCCTCCACTTTTTTGAGTTCATTCTTAGCCTTTTTAAGACGATTTTGCTCTTCTCTTGAAAGTTTCCATTCTTCCTTAGAATTAGTGTTTGAATTACTAGTGGATGCAGTAACTGTCGCTTGTTTAGGGCTATCTAGAAGACTAGGGTCATTTTTTAAGGCCTCATCCACTGCGGCAGCTGTTAAAATGTCCTTCTTTTCTAGGTAATAATCGTAATTACCAATGTAATTAACGGTAGTTTTATTAGTAAGTTCCACGATTCTTGTAGCAGTAGTATTAATAAAATATCTATCATGAGAAACGTAGAGAACTGTTCCAGTGTAGCTATTTAGGGCATTTTCAAGAATCTCCTTAGATACAATGTCCAAATGGTTAGTAGGTTCATCAAGAATAAGTAGGTTAGCATTTGAAAGCATAAGCTTTGCAAGGGAAACTCGTCCTCTCTCACCACCAGATAAGTCACGAATATACTTAAATACGTCGTCTCCTGTAAAGAGGAAAGCAGCAAGGGTGTTACGAATCTTAGTGTTATTAAGGTCCGGATAAGCATCACTAATTTCCTCAAATAAAGTCTTATCAGGGTTAAGGACGTGGTGTTCCTGATCGTAATAACCAATTTCTACCTTTGAACCAAGCATGATTGTGCCTGAATCTGCCGGTATAAGGCCATTTATAAGACGAAGAATAGTAGTCTTACCAGTACCGTTGTTACCAATAAGTGCCACGCGCTCGCCTCTCTTAATTTCTAAATCTAAATTTTTAAATAAAGTCACGTCATCAAAAGACTTAGTTAGACCTTTAATTGTAAGTACGTCATTACCGCTTATAACCTGAGGCTCTAACTTAATCTTCATCTTGTCATCGATTTCTGTGGGTTTTTCTATAACCTCGATTTTATCAAGCATTTTCTCACGAGATTCCGCTCTCTTAATGGATTTCTCACGGTTAAACTGCTTAAGTTTAGTAATAACCGCCTCCTGATGCTTGATGTCACGCTGCTGATTTAGGTATTCCTTTAACTTCATGTTACGAAGGACCGCCTTCTTTGCTGCGTAATCTGTATAGTTTCCTGAAAATGTAGTCACAACTCCCTGGTCTATCTCAATAACCTTAGATACAATCTTATCAAGGAAATATCTATCATGAGAAACTAAAACTACAGCGCCGTTGTAGTTAAGTAAGTAGTTTTCAAGCCATGCAATAGACTCCATATCCAAGTGGTTAGTAGGCTCATCAAGTAAGATAATATCTGGACTTGAAAGAAGAATTTTACCAAGGGCAACTCTAGTTTTTTGACCACCGGATAGAGTATTTACATTAAGACTAAAGTCTTCTTCACTAAAACCTAAACCCTTTAAAACACCCACGATTTCTGACTTGTAGGCATAACCATTGGCCATTTCAAACTTCTGATTTAAGCTGTTATATTTATTAAGTAGGGCGTCAAGTTCCTCGCCCTTAGTGCTTCCCATTCTTGATTCAATGTCACGAAGCTCAGTTTCCATATCAATGACATACTGCTTAACCTCAAGCAATTCATCATAAATACTTTTACCCGAATTAAGTTCCTGCTGCTGAGCAAGGTAAGCAAGTGTCTTGCCCTTTGATAGAGTAACTAAACCACTATCAAGAGGCTCCTCGCCAACGATCATCTTAAGTAAAGTAGATTTACCAGCACCATTAATACCAATGATGGCAGCCTTTTCATGATCCTCTATATTAAAAGTACAGTCCTTTATAATCACATCTGTAGCAAAAGACTTGCTTAGATTGTTCACTGAAAGTATCATCTAAACCTCCAAAATATCCTAATAAAAAATTCTTATAATCGTTTATATTTACTTGACGATTATAAATAGAAAAAAGTAAAATTGCAATGTGTGCGCAATCTATGATTGCACTCTATTGTAAAAAAGGAAATTATTATGAAAAACATAATCTTAGATAAAATCGACAAATCCGAAGCCCTCCGCTACCTTGGTTATCGTAACACCAAGATAGACGACACACTTCTTGCTATGATTGATGAGTGCGAGGAAGAGGTTAGAAAGCTAGCAAGTCCTAGATATATCTACAAAGTCTTTGACTTTAGTGAAACTAGCGAGGGCATTACATTTTCAAATACAAACCTTACCCTAAAGGGTAATTCTATAAAAAATCACCTTGCAAACTGCGAAAAAGCTGTAGCCATGGCAGTTACCATAGGTGAGGGCATTGATAGAAACATAAGAATTCTATCTCACACAAATCTGGCTAAATCAGTGGTTTTTGATGCATTTTCAAGCGCCGCCATTGAGCAGGTTTGTAATAAAGTTGAGAATATTATTAGGGAAGAATTTAAGGAATATAAGATGACCTTTAGATTTGGCATAGGTTATGGCGACTTGCCTCTAAGTCATCAAAAAGATTTCGTGAAGGTTCTTGATGCCACAAAAAAGATAGGAATAACCGTTGGGAATTCCCACATGATGATTCCTACAAAGTCAGTAACCGCAATTATTGGCCTTAGTAAAGAGGAAATTAAAAAGGCTAATAGAAACTGCGCAGATTGCAATTTGATGGGAAATTGTAACATTTTAAAATCAGGAAATCACTGCTATTAAGCGGTATTCTTAAAACAAGTAATAAAGTAAATGTGTATTGTAATAAATGAGGAGTAAAAAAATGACTAAGAAGGAAAAGTTTAAGGAACTCTTAAAAAAGGACTATGTGCTACTTGATGGCGCCATGGGAACCATGCTTCAGGCAGCAGGCATGAAGGTGGGGGAAACACCGGAAATGCTTAATATCACTAATCCTGAATTAATAGAGTCAATTCATGAAAAATATTTTTTGGCCGGTTCAGATATTGTCTATGCCAATACATTTGGTGGAAATGAATATAAGCTCGAGGAGTGCGGCCATTCCGTGGAAGAACTTGTAACTGCAGGTATTAAGCTTGCAATTAAGGCAAGAGATAAGGTAAAGCCAGAGGGTTTAGTAGCCCTTGATTTAGGCCCAATTGGAATCCTACTTGAGCCCACAGGGGTGCTTTCCTTTGAGGCAGCTTATGACATGTATGCTAGATGCGTAAAGGCTGGTGCTGCAGCAGGGGCAGATTTGGTGGTATTTGAGACTATGACAGATTTGCTTGACCTTAAGGCAGCTGTGCTTGCAGCAAGGGAAAACTCAGATTTGCCAATTCTTACAACTATGACTTTTGAACAAAATTTACGTACCTTTACAGGTTGTAGCATTTCCGCTTTTGGCCTTACAATTTCAGGCCTTGATGTGGATGCCCTTGGAATTAACTGCTCTCTTGGTCCAAAGGAATTAGAGCCAGTTATTAAGGAACTTAGAAAATGGACTAACACTCCGCTAGTTTTAAAGCCTAATGCAGGCCTTCCAGACCCAAAGACAAACCTTTATAATGTCACAGCCAAGGATTTTGCCCTTCTTATGAAGGATTTAAGAAAGTATGGCATTAAGATTTATGGAGGTTGTTGCGGAACTAATCCTGAATTTATAGAAGAACTTAGTAAGATGTTTAAGGAAAATGGCAACATTAAGGCAGAGCCTGTTGAGGTTCCTGCAGCTATTTGTTCAGCCACTAAGACTTGCGTTGTAAATGAGCCAAGAGCCGTAGGTGAGCGAATTAACCCTACAGGTAAGAAGAAGTTCCAGCAGGCTCTTAAAGATAGAGATATGGACTACATTTTAGGTCAGGCTCTAGAGCAAACTAGCGCCGGTGCTGACATTTTAGATGTAAATGTAGGCGTGCCAGGTATTGATGAAGTGGAGATGATGGTGGACACAATTAAAGCCCTACAGTCAGTGGTTGATGTGCCTCTCCAGATTGATTCCACAGATCCTTTAGTTTTAGAGGCTGCCCTTCGAGTTTACAACGGTAGAGCCCTAGTAAACTCTGTTAATGGTGAAGAGGAGTCCTTAAAAAATATATTGCCAATCTGTAAGAAATACGGTGCAGCAGTAATTGGTCTAGCTCTTGATGAAGATGGAATTCCAAAGAAGGGCGAGGATAGAGTAAAGATTGCAAAAAAGATTTTAGATAGAGCCACAAGCATTGGAATTGATAAGAAGGATATTTACATTGATTGCCTTACCTTAACAGTTTCAGCAGAACAGGAAGGGGCAAGAGAAACGCTTAAAGCCCTACAAACAGTTAAGAATGAGCTAGGACTTAAGACAATTCTTGGTGTTTCTAATATTTCCTTTGGTTTGCCAAATCGTGTATTAGTTAATCACATTTTCTTAACCATGGCTCTTCAGGCAGGTTTAGATTTATGTATTATTAATCCAAACCTTCCTGAGATGATGGGAGCAATTAGAGCCTTTAAGGTACTTGCTTGCTTTGATGAGAACTCAGTAGATTATGTGGCAGCCTATGCAAATATGCCTCAAACTAAGATAGTTCCTGTATCAGAAGCAAAGACAGCAGGAAATAATCCAAGCGCAAACACTAATATTAACCTTCAGGAAAAGAAAGGAAATTACGAGCTTTCAGATTTAGCTTATGCTGTAAAGAAGGGCCTTAAAAGTGAAGGTGCAGCAGTAACAAGAGAGTTACTAACTAAGATGGATTCCATGGACATTGTAAATAAGTCCTTAATTCCAGCCCTTGATGAGATTGGCGTGGAATTTGAAAAAGGAACTCTATTCCTACCTCAGCTAATTATGGCAGCTTCAGTAGCATCAGAGGCCTTTGATGTAATTAAGGAAACCCTTAATAAAGATAGTGATGAGACAGTTTCAAAGGGAAAGATTGTCATTGCCACAGTTAAAGGCGATGTTCATGATATTGGAAAAAATATTGTTAAGGTATTACTTGAAAACTATGGCTATGAGGTTATTGATTTAGGTAAGGATGTGCCATACGAGGATGTTGTTAACGCTATTAGAGATAATGATGTTCACCTTTGCGGCCTATCAGCGCTTATGACTACAACTCTTGTTTCTATGAAGGAAACAATTCAGCTTATTCGTGAAAATAATCTTGATTGTAAGGTCATGGTAGGTGGTGCTGTACTGACCCCAGAATATGCAAAAGAAATAGATGCAGATTTTTATGCAGCCGATGCTAAGGAGTCTGTAGATATTGCTAAAAGAGTGCTCGGTTAAATTGTGATAAATGTATTTTGACATTTTTTTAACATTAGTATATAATGCAAGAAGCACAAATACATCGCAAGTTTAGCACTTGATGATTTATATAGAAGTAAGAATGGAGTAAGGATATGGAAGAGAAAGAAGAAAAGAAGATATCGGCGGTTGTTATTAGAAGACTGCCAAGGTATTATAGATATCTTGGTGAGCTGGTTGAGAATGATGTACAGCGCATTTCTTCTAAAGAATTAAGTGAGAAGATGAAAGTAACAGCTTCTCAGATTCGACAAGATCTTAATAATTTTGGTGGCTTTGGCCAGCAGGGATACGGTTATAATGTTAAGTATCTTTATGACAAGATTGGTAAGATTTTAGGCGTAGACGAACCACATAACATGATTGTAGTTGGTGCTGGTAATATTGGTCGCGCTATTTGTAATTATTCAGACTTTTCTAAGCGTGGATTTGTAATCAAGGGCTTATTTGATAATAACCCTGAAGTTGCTGGAAAAGAAGTTGCAGGAGTTAAGGTTTATAACTCTGAGGGAATTGCCCAGTTTATTAAGGACAACAATATTGAAATCGTAGCTCTTACACTACCTAAGGTAGCTGCTAAGGAAGTTGCTAATATCGTTGTTGAGGCGGGAATTAAGGCAATTTGGAACTTTGCACCAGTAGATTTAAATCTTCCAAAGGACGTTATTGTTGAGAACGTTCATTTATCAGAAAGTTTAATGAGACTTTCTTATGCAATAGCTAATCAAGAGAAACACTAAGAGCTATTAATTAAAGAGAAATTATTAAGAACCTAGAGCTAGGATAGGCTTTTAAAAGCCAAACCTATAATCTAGGTTCTTTTTATTTTATATTAATTTTCTTGTTTTCTTTTTTAGAATGTAAGATAATTAAAATATAAATAATCTTAGTTATTTTTGGGGGATATAAATGACAAATTTTTCGTATGAGAAGATCAAGGATTTAGAGGGAATTGCAGGAGTTCCCATCCTTACTTTAGATGAGAGATGGTACAAATTAATACCTGCAAAATATAAAACAGACGAGATTAAATACTGGGAAAAAGAAGTCAATGAATTATTAAAGCAACAAGGACAAGCTCACAATGATATAAAAGAGGTCAAAAAGATTAAAAATCAGCTAATCCAGGAAGTAGTTGAGGCCATGGAGGATGATGATAATAGTGAGGCCAAGAAAAAGAAGATGGAGCAAAATCAGCGTCTAATTCAAGAGGCAAAGGATAAGATTGCTAAACTTGAAGATGAGGCTTTAGATTTTCCAAAGGAGCTTGCCAATGCTAACAAGCACTTAATTGCGGAAACGCTAAAGGTGGTCTATGAAAGGCTTAATAACAACGCAGAGGATATTGAGCTTTTGTCTAAACTAATAGATCAAACAAGAATCAAGTTAAAGAAGAACATCGTTATAAGACAGGATAAGGAAGAGGCTAATGAGAAAATGTATACCTATATGCACGATATCTTTGGCCCGGACTTTAGTAACGAACTAGATAAGTTAAATGGCGACTTTAAAATAATGGGAGACAGGAAAAATGAAGATTGAACTAATTGATAGTAATCAGGCAGCAGCTATCGATAAATATACGATAGATATTTTAAAGGTCCCTTCTCTTTTGCTTATGGAAGAGGCAGCAAAAACAGCCTTTAATGAAATAATAAAGGACTTTAAGGAAAAGGATAAATTCTTTATTACTGCCGCTGCAGGAAATAATGGGGCAGATGCCCTAGCAGTAGCTAGAATGCTTTATTTGGCAGGTTACACGAATTTAGACATCCTTTTGCTTGGCAGTAAATTTACTAAGCAAAATGAGACACAGCAGGAAATGTTAAAGGCCCTAGGCCTTACAATCTATAAAGATTTAGAGGAAATCAAGAACTTAAATAAGGATTATGACTGCATTATTGATGGCCTCTTTGGAGTGGGCTTAAAAAGAGATATTGAGGGCAAATATAAGGAATTAATTGACTATATCAATTCTTTATCTGAGCCTAAGCCATATGTCATAGCTCTTGACCTTCCATCTGGTCTTGATGCCTCAACTTCCAAAATTTATGGGACTTGCATAAAAGCAGATAAGACCATTTGCTTTGGCTATGAGAAAATCGGCCTTTATTGTGGCAAGGGTCCAAGTTATGCAGGAGAGATAGTCTCTACACCTATTGGCCTTAATGATAGCCAGAAACTAAAGGAAATTGGTGGGGCAAAAGAAGTTCAAAGTCCGAAAGATGCCAAAACTTCGGCAGTAGATGCCCACACACTGGCAATCAACGAATTTAGCTGTCTTCAGACAATCGGCAATATCAAAGCGGTCTTTGGAAATATCCTTAAAGATAGGGATTCTGAATCAGAGGAAATTAGAAAGACACTAGATAGTAGAGTGAAAGCTGGCAATAAGGGCAGTTATGGCAAGGCCACAATTATTGCAGGCTCTAGTGGAATTGGCGGGGCGGTTATTCTTTCTGCTAAGACAGCGGCTAGAATGGGCCTTGGTATGGTAAAGGCTTTGACACATTTTTCTAATCGCGAAGCCCTACTTACAAGCCTTCCAGAGTGCCTAATTGATGTTTATGAAAATGAATGCCCTATAGATACTTTAAAAGCTGCCCTAGACTTTGCAGATATAGTGGTTTTAGGACCAGGTTTATCTATGAATGAGGCAGCAACAAAGCTTTGCAAGGACACCCTAGAACTAATTAATAAGCCAATAATAATTGATGCAGATGCCCTAAATATTATTGCTAGGGATAATTTATTTGATTGCTTAAGGGCAGCAGCTGACAGGCTAGAGGGCAGAATAGTCCTAACTCCACATTTAAAGGAGATGGAGAGACTAACAGGAATAGCTGTTAAAGACATTAAGGCTGACCCTGTTGGAGTGGCTATGGAATTTAGTAGCAAATATCATGTGATTTGTTGCCTAAAGGATGCAAAAACTGTAGTAACTGATGCTAAAAGAGCCTATATTAATCAGGCAGGTAATGATGGCATGGCAACAGCAGGTTCAGGAGATGTGTTAACAGGCGTTCTTGCTGGCATTTTCTCTTATAAATTTAGTGACCCCCTACTTGCTGCAATTACAGGGGTAAATATTCACGCTGTGGCAGGAGATATGGCAGCTAAATATTTATCTGAAGAAATGATGCTATCTGGTGATATAATTAAATATGTAGACGAGGCCTTAAAGGAAAGATAGCTAGAGTTTGCTTTACATTGGATTGGAATGTATGGTATATTTTAGTTTATATATATAATATATAAAAATTTAGCTATATGCTAAGCACAATGAAAGGAATATGAGAATATGAACGATGTACACCCCTCGGATGTAAACGAAGGTTTTTTGATGGGTTTATTAAGAAAAATTACTAGAAAAGACAGACAAGAAGATATTTCAGAAGAAATTATGGATATGGTTAATGAAAGCCATGAACAAGGTGTAATTAAGGAAAGCGAAGCTGAGATGATTGGTAACATCTTCGAATTTGGGGAAAAAGAAGCGGAAGATGTAATGATCCACAGAAAGAATATAGTTGCAATTGATGGCAGCTTTACAGTGGAGCAAGCTTTCAACTTTGTTATGGAGGAAAATTTTTCAAGATATCCAGTTTATGATGAAGATATAGATAATGTAATTGGTATTCTGCATATTAGAGATTTATTAAAAGCGTATGTCTTAGAAGAGAATAAGGGGAAGACATTACATGAACTTGGAGATGACTTAATGTTTGAAGCTTATTGTATCCCTGAGACTCGTAATATTAGCGCACTTTTTAAAGAGATGAAAGCTAAGAAGTCACACATGGCTATAGTTGTTGATGAGTATGGCCAGACAACAGGTATTATCACAATGGAGGATATACTAGAGGAAATCGTTGGTAATATTTTTGATGAATATGACGACGAAGAAGAACAGATAGTCCTTAAGGAAGATGGCTCCTTTATAATGGATGGTCAGACAACCTTAGAGGATGTAGAAGACAAACTTGAAATTGAGTTTTTATGTGAAGATGTAGATACACTAAACGGCTTTTTAATTCTTGAACTTGGTAAGATTCCTACTAAGGAAGATGAAGGCTTTAGTGCAAAATGCGGGAATTACAATTTCACAATACACAGTGTCAATAATAAGATGGTTGACAAGGTGCTAGTAACTCAAGTAAAAGACGAGGAAGATTAAACAAGAAACTAGAAAAAGAAGCTAAATTTAAGTTTAATTGCCGCAATATAAACTCGAGTTAGTTCTTCGGGGAAATTAGGGATTTTTGGTTGGGAGTTTTATTATGAGACCAGAGGAAGAGAATATTGTAGAGAAAAGTGATTACAATGTAGTCGCAGAGGCAGAATTTACTCTAGATGGATTGAATTATATCATTACTGGAGATGAAAGATTTTATCGAATGATAGGAGAATTTTCATTCTTTAGCTTTGATAAGATAGTTCATGACGATGATAGGGCAAATTTTCTAGAATTTGTTAAGCATGATAATGAAGAGAAAGACATTTTTATAAGATGTAAGATAAGAGATAGGGGTTTTCGTTTACTCCATCTAATCAAGTTAGAAACTAGAAGAGTTGGCGATGACACCCTTAGCTGTTTTAGATTACAAGACGTTATATTAGTATGTCAGAAATATAGAAAGTACTTCGATATTGTAAAGAAATATAGAAGCTTTATGGATATACTACCTAATAAGTTCTTTGATTTAAATCTAAAGACAGGAATTTTTACACTTTATTATTATAATAACCACAAGGCTCAGCCTATTGTTAGAACACATTTTGATGAATGGAAGAAGTATGTTGTGGAGAAGAAACAAATAGATGAGAAGAGTATGAAGAATTTCAATATGCTTTGTGAGTGTATTGAAAATGAAATGGAGAATTTCAGTATTACTCTTAACTGCTCTATTTTGACTAATGGAGTTAGAATGGAGCATTTATCTATTAAGGGCCAGACTTTAAAGGAATCTGTAGAAGAACCTTTAGTGCTTGGAGTTATAACACAGGAAAGAGCTAATAATAACAACAACTTTATTATTAGTCAGACTGATAATCCAGAGGCAGGAAGAGATTCAGGCACAGGCTTGCTTAATAAGAAAACTGTTACAGATAAGATTATAGAAAATTTTAACCAGCTAAAGGAAGAGAAGATAGGACAGGGAAGAAATGTTTACTTGCTTGTTTTAGATATTGATAACTTTAAGCAGGTCAATGATAATTACGGTCACTATTTTGGAGACGAGGTTATTAAGTATTTTGCAAAGCGCCTTAGTTATATGGCAGAGGGCAAGGGCTTAGTAGGTCGTATTGGTGGTGATGAATTTATAGTATATCTTGATAATGTTAAGGATGAAGAAGAACTTCGAATCATGTTAAAGAGCATGAGACTTAGATTAAAACTAGAGTTAAAGGAAAAGAATCCTGATTACCTTTTTTCAACATCTATTGGTATTTCAAGATATGGCGTAGATGGCACAGATTTTGAGACATTATTTAAGATAAGTGATGCCTGCCTTTATATTGCTAAGGATAAGGGCAAGGATAGATTTATTATTTATGATCCTGCAAAACATGGCAATCTACTAGAAAATGACACAATAAAGGTGGCAAGAGGCAATGACTTCTTAAAGCCAATTGATAAATACGAATTAGCTACAAAGCTTGTTATGAAGGCCTGTAAAGAAGGCCCAAGTTGCATGGTGGATATTATAAAGGAGCTAGGAGATAAGCTTAATTTACACGGAATTAGAGTCTTTGTAGGAGATGACTTAAAGAGGGCTTATTCGTCAGGTCACTATATTAAAGATTTAGATGAAGCAAGCTATATTAACAGCCCTGAGTATAGTGTACATTTTGATGAGCACGATATGTATGTGGTTAATAATGTAACGGCTATTTATATGATTCATCCAGAATTAGCAAGCAAGTTTAAAGATGATAACATTTGCTCCTTTATTCAAGCTAGGGTAAGAGATGATAAGGGAAAATGTGTTGCCATGATGCAGTTTGATATCTTTGGCGAGAATAGAAGAAAATGGAGTAATGCAGATATTTGCACATTACGAATGTTAGTCCTTGGACTAACTAATATTGCAGGGGAATATGACTGCAAGAAATAAGCATGTAATTGACAACAATTATTGTGATTGTTACAATTATTTATAAATTTATAATAATAGGAGATGTTCGTTATGAGGAAAGCGGTAATTTCTATTTTAGTAGGTAACTCTGCAGGTGTACTTAGTCGTGTGGCTGGATTATTTAGCCGTAGAGGATACAATATTGATAGCTTAACAGTAGGAGAAACTCTCAATCCCGAGATTTCAAGAATGACTATTGTTGCAACTGGTGATGATGATGTGCTTGAGCAGATTGAAAAGCAGTTGACTAAGATAGTAGATGTAAAGAAGATCACAGTTTTACCACTAGATGATTCAGTATGTAGAGAACTTGTTTTAATTAAGGTTTTAGTATCCCCTGAAAAAAGACAGGAAATTGCAACAATAGCTGATATCTATAGAGCTAATATTGTTGATGTATCTAAGGAATCTGTAATTGTTTCACTTACAGGTAGCCAAAGTAAGATTAATGCATTCATAGAATTGTTAGATGGCTTTACAATTGTTGAAATTGCAAGAACTGGTATAACAGGTTTAGAGAGAGGCCCAAAAGGCTTATAATTAGTACTTTTAAAGAGAAGGAGAAATCCTTCTCTTTTTTTATTCTATATTGATATTTTATAAGAAATATTATATAATTATCAATATACGAAACGTGAAAACTAAATAAGAACATGAAAGTGAGGAAATATCTTATGGCTAATGTTAGTGGGAGAAAGGATTCAAAAATTCCTTTTCTAAAGACGGTTACTGGTATGAGTTTGATTAGTTATGCAATACTCTTATGTGTATTTGTGTTTACTATTACGTCTGTAGTTGCTAAAACTAAGCGAATTTCGAATGCAGCAAGAAATGTAACTGAGAATTTAGAGTCTATGTTAACAGATTTAAGAGTATTTGAGGTTGATATGAGAATCCATGATAATGATGGATTTGCACTTGCAGCAATGTATGATACTCTTTTATTTTTAAAGGATGATAGTGGACAATCTCAGGTAGATTCTAAAATAGATGAAATGAATACTTGCCTTACAGAAATGTCTGATGCAGTTTCTGGTTTGGAAACTGTAATTAATGGTTATCAAGGTAGAGCTGAAACAGTTGCAACGGCTAAAGAAGCAACGAAAGTACTAAAGGATGCTTATGCAGATTATAAAAAAGAATATGAAAGCGTAGTATCTGCTGCTAAGACAGGAGATAAATCAACTATTAAAGGTGTTGTATATGGAGATGCTGCTACATTACTTGCAACTATGAAAGAACAGCTTGAAATTTTAAATGAAGAAAGTGGTAAGATTGCAGATGAGATGAAAGGATTTATTGATATAACTGCTTCTTCTGCCTTTTCTATTATAAATATTATGATGATGGTTTATCTTATTGTAATTATTCTTTGCTTAATCTTTAATAATAATATGATTGGTAAGAAAGTTAAAGAAATAAGTAATGAGATTAATAATATTATTCAGGATATTAAGAATAATAAAGGTGATCTTACTGCAAGAGTTCAGACTAAGACAAGCTCTGAATTAGTATATATTAAAGATGGCTTTAATGAATTTATTGTTACACTTCAGGATATTCTTGGAGAAGTTAAGAATGGCACAGAATCTTTAAAGACATCTTCAGGGAATATGACTAGCCAGATTGCCCTTGCTAGAGATAACATTACTAATACTAGTGCTGCTCTTGAAGAGTTATCAGCTAGTATGGAAACAGTATCATCTACAGCTTCAATGATTGATAATAGTCTTTCTGATGTAAATGTTGCTACAGAAAGTATTAATACAAAGGTTGAAGACGGTGCAACTAAGACTAAAGAAATTCAGACAGAAGCTAATAAAATTAAGAATGATGCTCAGCAAAAGAAGAATAATACTGGTAATAAGATGAAGACCTTATCGGGTGTTCTTGAACAGTCAGTTAAGGATAGTGAAAAGGTTAAACAGATTAACGAGTTAACAAATGTAATTTTAGATATTGCTAGTCAGACTAACTTACTTGCCCTTAATGCGTCTATTGAAGCTGCTAGAGCAGGTGAAGCAGGACGAGGCTTTGCTGTAGTTGCTGAAGAAATCAGTACTCTTGCTGATAATTCTAGAGAGACAGCAGGTAATATCCAAAATATCAGTAATGAAGTTACAACAGCAGTTAATTCACTTGCAGATAATGCTATGCAGGTATTAGATTTTATTAACAAGACAGTGCTTGCAGATTACGATGAATACGTAGGTATTGGTGAGAAGTACGAAGAGACAGCTATTTACATTAATGAGATGCTAGAGGGAATTGATGGACAGGTACAGAGTTTAAATAGCGCTATGAATGAAATGTCAAGTTCGGTTGAAAATATTACAAGATCCGTGCAGGAATCTTCAGAGGCAATTTCTCAATCTGCTGAAAATTCACAGGATATTGTATATGAAATCAACGATATTAGTGTAGCAATGGATACTAATAATGATGTTACAAGGAAACTGGATGAAGCAACTCAAAAGTTTGAGAAGTATTAAAATGTGCTACTAAGGTAAAATTTAAATATAAATACCGAAGAATTGAAAATACCAAGGAAAAGAGGGCAGGATGAAAATCCTGCCCTTAGTTTTGTCCTTAGTTTTATTCTTATTTTTATTTTATATCGTTTTCTTTTTTATATTTTAAAACTCTTCTATCATATTCTTTCTTATGTCTTTTTGCCTGTCCTATAATAACAAGTAAAATGATTATAAGAGCCACTAATGTAACAACTAACTGCTTTACTGAAATGCTAGGACTAGTTTTATATTCCTTTAATTCCTCTTTAAAGCTCTTAACACTTTCTACAATAGAGTTTGAGTATTCATTTGCATTATTAATAGCCGCCTCGTCTGCAGCTACCTTCTCTTCGTAGGCAATAGTTTCATAGGTCTTTACATTTTCTAAAATATCATTGCCAGTATCTGTACCCACTAAAGTTCTGTAAAGTCCAAATCTTGAAGGGCTATATTCATATTCATCATCCACATAAAACCACCAGCCTTGCTGGGAAACATGTCTTGTATAGGCAGTTTTTAAGGCATCTAGGGCAGTTCTATTATTAAGAGTTTCAAGTTCTTCCCTTAAATTAAGAGTAATAGTGTTCTCACCATACAAATGAATATAGGTCTTAGGAACATCATAGCTGCCATATTCACTAGCAGATTC
Source organism: Lachnospira sp. (assembly GCF_016290755.1). Classification (NCBI taxonomy): domain Bacteria; kingdom Bacillati; phylum Bacillota; class Clostridia; order Lachnospirales; family Lachnospiraceae; genus Lachnospira; species Lachnospira sp. The sequence continues at coordinate 23,472 of NZ_JAEEVD010000007.1, read as the reverse complement.
CGGATGGTAGTTGGCATCGTTTGAGTTATTAACTGAGTCTGCCACTGCATTTGCTAAAAGGATATGGGCGCCGTGGCCGTATTCTCCATTAAAATCCTGTGTTACCACAATTAGTGGCTGGAAACGTCTGATGCATTCAGTGGTGTAGGCGCAAACACTGTCGTAGTCGTAGTTTTGAAGGGCAGCATCATAGTCACCACAGTAGTAGTCGTAAAAATCTCCCTTTACAGGATAGATATTAAGACCAAGTTCCCACAAACCATCTAATTCTTCGTGCTCTCTATAAGGTTCTGACTTGTAAAAGTCACACATATAGGCAACTTGAACAGATACGTCATCTCTTGAACCGTAAAGGGCAAGTACTCCACCAAGGAAGAGAATCTCATCATCTGCATGTGTTGAAAATACAAGGATGTCAGGTCTAGTAGCTGTTGGATTCCAAACTTGAACGCTATCTGGTAAATCACCTTTAGATAGAACTGCTATTTCACAGATTCTCATATCTTCAGTTAAGTTGATATTTAGTGACTTTGTAGCTATATCAAGTGGAATATATTCATGTAAAAATCCATCTTCACCGCAAGTTAGTGTCACATCCCCATAGCTAATAGTGTAGCTAGTTTGTGGATTGTGATACCATTTTATATAAAGACCATACATGTCCTCTTCACAGTCTATGGAAACACTAGTGTTAGCACTATATTTTACGGAACTTTTGTAGGAATCATCTCGCACAAGAGAAGTGTCCGCCAAAGATTTATTAAGTGTGAAATTTAGGAAACTAGCAGTTTGGGATTCTGCATTTGTTTCTTCTGCCTTGCAAGGCTTTGAATTAAAGATAAGTAAGCCACTTATTATAAGAATTAGGCTTAGAAAAAATTTAGAAAATTTAAGTCGCATTTTATAAGTCCTCCCCCTTAAATCGTGTATTATAAAAATAACATTTTTATATTTTAAGCACAAGTGATATGATATAAATATAGACAGAAATATAAGAGCAGAAGTTAGAAAAGTAAAAGAGTAGAAATTAGAGAAGAAAAAGAGTAGGGAAAAAGAGGGATTTATTATGAGGAGAGATTTTGCTTACATTAGGGTAGGAGTGTATGCAAGTACACTTTCTATCAGACTTGGAGAACAGGTAGTTAAAAAGCTACAAAGAGTGAATAGGGATAAATATATTGAACTTGTTAGAATCAAGCCGGTGACTCGTAAAAAAGGCGAGGAATTTGAGCTTTTAGTAAATGCCCTACAGGGCGATAAAATTGATATGGCAGCCATTTTCTTAGACAAGCTCTATCAATGTGAGAACGACAAAATAGAGAGGATTCTTAAAAAAAGAGGCTTAAGTTTAGCTACTGTAATGCCTAGAGAATCTGAGGAGACAGTGCTTGTAAAGAAGAGGTTTCAAAGCCAGAAGGAAGACAAATTAAGCATTTGCACTGATAGCAGCGAGCGATTAATCCAGATTGAAGATAGATTTCCTGAAAGCAGTACAGAAGTTTTTGAAGGAGTTAATAGCTGCCTTAGAGAGCTTTCAAGAGGAAATGTATCTTGTGCTATACTTCCAATGTATGCCATAAAGGTTATGAGCAAGGATAAGTATAGAGGCTTTGAATATTTAAATTACGATAGAAAAAGATTTATACCAAGCATGGGCCAGGGAATTCCTTTGCTAATAGAGCGAGACGGGGAAGGCCTTGAATTATCTAGTAAGAGATTACTTGATGGGGACGCGGCTTATGAAGTATTTATGGAAAGAGAAATTTATGATAAAATAAAGGAGCTTGATAAGGAAAACAGGCTAGATTATTTAACTATTAATGCAAAGGCTAGTTTGAATAAGCTAGACATTAATGTATTTTTAGATATCGAAGGATGTGCCTTTAGAATAAACAAGAAGGGCGATAAATTAGACAAGAATGTAATTACATCTAAGATTTTAGAGGAAGTTAATGACATGCTTATAGGTTTGTAATAAATGGAAGTTAGGAAGGAATATTTATGGAGTTTAGAAAAATTGATGATACTAAGTTTCAGTGCAGATTGTTAGAGGAAGATTTAGAGAATAACAACATCTCACTAGACGATTTTTTTAGAAATGACACAGTTAAGATTCATGGCTTACTTGATGCTGTAATGGAAGAAGCTAAGGAAAGTATTGGTGTTGATTTAGATGGTGGAGTTATGTCACTACAGCTTGCACCACAGCCAGATCACTCAATCTTACTTACAATTTCAACAGGTAAGGAAGATTTTAACTCAATGCTTAAGCAGGCCGGTTCTGATTTATCTCAGACCTTTGCTAAGGATTTGCAAAAAAATGTTTTCAAGAACGTAACGGATGCAAAAAACCCAGACTTTAAGAGTTTTGATAAGATTGCAGAAATCTTTAAGAACATGGAAGATGACTCAGAAGAAAAGGAAGATGAGGCTTCTAAGATAGAAAAGCTTGAGGGTGAAATAGGAAAGCCAGATCAGACAACAGCAAGTAAGGAAGATGCCCTTACAGAAGAGAGGGCTAAGAAGACAAGAAAGCCTAAGGATGATACTAGATTCCTTGTAGGGGTATTTGTATTTAATAGCTTAGAGGAATTTGAAGAGATGTGTAGTAAGGCTGTTAAGACATGGCGCGTTACTAACAGCTTATGGAAGAATGATGATAAATACTATCTTGTAATTAATAGAGGTAGTTGCAGTAAGGAGAAATATATCCAGTTACTTAATACTGTAGTTGAGTATGGTAAGTTTGACTGGGCAGGTGAAGAGAGAGTTTCTTATGTTAAGGAACACTTCACACCAGTAATTAAGAATAATGCAATTAATACTGTAAAGAGGTACTTATAATGCGCTATCCACAATTTTTAAAAAATAACGGGACTATAGGTTTTGTTGCACCATCCTTTGGATGTGCAACAGAGCCTTATTTTACTGCCTTTAAAATGGCACAGGATAAATTTAAAAACATGGGCTACAAGCTAGACCTAGGCCCTAATGTATATAAGGCAGAAGGTATTGGAATAAGCAATAAACCTGAACTTTGCGCCAAGGAATTAATGGATATGTATCAGTCAAAGGATAATGATGTTTTAATTTCTTGTGGTGGTGGTGAGCTTATGTGTGAAATCCTAGATTTTATAGATTGGGACTTATTAAAAGGGTCAGATCCTAAGTTTTATCTAGGATATTCTGATAATACTAATTTTACCTTCCTTTCAAATATCCTAATGGATACAGCAAGTATTTATGGCCCCTGTGCTGCAAGCTTTGCTATGCCAAAATGGCACAAGGCCCTAGAGGATACGTTTGAGGTCTTAACAGGAAAAGACTATGAAAAGGAGGGCCAATACATTTTCAAAAAGATTAGTTCTTACGATAGCTTTGAAATAGAGTCTTTAAAGACAGAAACTAATCCAGCACCAGAATATAACCTTACTATGAAAAAGGAGCTTAAACTCTTTAAGGGTGATAAGTTAGTAAGTGATGGCGCTACCCTTGAGAACGTAGCAGCTAATGAGGCTGGCCTTGAGTTTGAGGGACGTTTAATTGGTGGTTGCCTTGACTGCCTTGCCAATATTCTTGGCACTAAGTTTGATAAGGTAGAGGAATTTGTTGAGAAATATAAGGACGATAAGATCGTCTGGTTTTTGGAGAGCTGCGATTTAAATGTATTTGATATAAGAAGGGCTCTTTGGAGAATGGATAATGCCGGTTGGTTTAAGAATGCCGCTGGTTTTATCATAGGTAGACCAATGCATTATAATGAGCCAATTATGAATTTGGACCAGTATAGTGCGGTTACGGGGATAGTTGGGAAGTATAATTTACCAATAATTATGGATGCTGATTTTGGACATCTTCCACCTAGCATGCCAATAATTTCCGGTAGTTATGCAAGGCTTAAAGCTAAAGAGAATAATATTGATATTTTCTATTATTTACGATAGAATAAGACAATACATGTCAGACAAATTTATGGTATTGTCTGACATATGGATTTCGTAGTGGCTTTCGAAATTAGATTCTATTTAGCTTAATGAGGATTAAGCCTAGATAAAGAAAATTGGAGGAATGATTTTATGGGAATGACTATGACACAAAAAATTCTTGCCGCTCATGCAGGACTTCCTGAAGTTAAGGCAGGACAGTTAATTGAAGCTGATCTTGACTTAGTTCTTGGTAATGATATTACATCTCCTGTAGCTATTCATGAGATGGATAAGATGAAGTTAAAGAGCGTGTTTAATAAGGATAAGATTGCACTTGTACCTGACCACTTTGTTCCTAATAAGGATATTAAGTCAGCAGAACATTGCAAATGTGTTCGCGAGTTTGCAGCTAGACATGAGATTACAAACTATTTCGAAGTAGGTGAGATGGGTATTGAACATGCACTTCTTCCTGAATCAGGTTTAACAGTTGCTGGTGATGTTATTATTGGTGCAGATTCACATACATGTACTTACGGAGCCCTAGGTGCTTTTTCAACAGGTGTTGGCTCAACAGATATGGCAGCAGGTATGGCAACTGGTAAGGCATGGTTTAAGGTGCCATCAGCAATTAAGTTTAACTTAACAGGAAAGCTTAAGCCTTGGGTATCAGGTAAGGATGTTATCTTACATATCATTGGTATGATTGGTGTTGATGGAGCTCTTTATAGATCTATGGAATTTAGCGGAGAAGGCGTTTCTTCTTTAACTATGGATGATAGATTTACAATCGCTAATATGGCTATTGAAGCAGGTGGAAAGAATGGTATCTTCCCTGTGGATGATTTAGCTAGAGCATATATGAAGGAGCATTCAAAGAGAGATTTTGTGGAATATAGCGCAGACCCTGATGCTGAGTATGATGAGGTTATTGATATTGACCTTTCAAGCTTAGAGTCAACTGTAAGTTTCCCACATCTTCCTGAGAATACTCACGTAGTTGGTACATTTGATGATATTGCAATTGACCAGGTTGTAATTGGCTCATGTACTAATGGTAGAATTGATGACCTTAGATGTGCTGCTAAGATTTTAGAAGGCAGACATGTTAAGAAGGGAATTAGAGTTATTATTATTCCAGCTACTCAAAAGATTTACATGCAGGCTATTAAAGAAGGCTTAATTGAGACCTTTATTAAGGCTGGTGCAGTTGTATCTACACCAACTTGTGGCCCATGTCTTGGTGGTTATATGGGAATTTTAGCATCTGGTGAAAAATGTGTCTCAACAACAAACCGTAACTTCGTTGGACGTATGGGTGCTATTGATTCAGAGATTTATCTTGCAAGTCCTGCAGTTGCTGCAAGTTCAGCAATCACAGGTAAGATAAGCAAGCCAAGTGATTTAGGATTATAAGAAAGGGAGTGGCAGTGATATGAAGGCAGAAGGAAAAGTTTTTAAATTCGGTGATAATGTAGATACAGACGTAATTATTCCAGCAAGATACTTAAACTCATCTGATCCAGCTGAGCTTGCTAAGCATTGTATGGAAGATATTGATAAGGACTTTGTTTCAAAGGTTTCAAAGGGAGATATTATTGTGGCTAATAAAAACTTTGGTTGTGGTTCTTCAAGAGAACATGCACCAATAGCTATTAAGGCAGCAGGTGTATCTTGTGTTATTGCAGAAACCTTTGCAAGAATTTTTTATAGAAATTCTATTAATATTGGTTTACCAATCATTGAGTGTCCAGCTGCTGCAAAGGAAATTAATGCAGGAGATGACATTGAAGTAGACTTTAATACAGGTATTATCTTCGATAAGACAACAGGTAAATCCTATGAAGGACAGGCCTTCCCAGAGTTTATGCAAAAGCTTATAAACGCTGGTGGACTTATCAATTATATAAATGAAAAGTAAAGATTTCGTAATATTTGTATTGCATTTGTAACAAAATTATAGTATGATGGGAAGCATCTGATAAGTTAGGCACAAATTTTCAATATTTAGGAGAATTTAAAATGAAAACACTTTTAAAGTCTCTTGCAGGCTTCATGGCTTTTGTGTTTATCTTTAGTTTACTTTCAGTTAAAAGTTTTGCTTCTACTAAGGAAGTGGATTTGTATTCCGAATACTATAATTCCGGCAATATATTTGCACAGATAGGCTATTATGGTCAGTGTACTTGGTATGCCTATGGTAGAGCTTGTGAAGTAAACGGATGCTTCTATCCTTTTAAGTGGGATGCAGCAAAGTGGTACTATTACGCAAAAGACAGTGGCGAATTTGAAGTCGGTGACGAAGCAAGAGCAAACTCAATCGCTGTATGGTCTTACTATGGTAGCGGACATGTGGCATATGTGGAAAGCGTTAGTGGTGACGAGGTAACTATAACTGAGGCTAACAATGATCACTCAATTAGTTATAAAAGCTATAGTCTTTCTACAGGAATTAAGCAGTATGATGGTTACAAGACTTATTCAAGCCAAGGGATGAAGACAAGATATTCTAAGGGCGTTTTACTTGGATATATCTATTTATCATCTGAATCAGAGCTTGAATTATCTGATCCTTCAGAAGTTCTAACAGACATTACTGGAGCGAATGCTGGTATAGAGGCAGCTAGTGAAGCTCTAGTACAGCAAAAGAACGCTAATTCCAATTCTCTAGTGCTTTATAATAACAACGGTTATTATAGTAACTATAAGCTAGAGGAAGAATTAATTGATTATGACAAGGCAGTCATAATGAGAAATGAAAACTAGATATTTCATTTCAATTTAGAGACTACAGTTTTTCAACGTAGTCTCTAAAATTTTTTTTCAGACGAATTGAATTATAAATCGCAGCGTATTCTACATTTGAAAGCCCCTCGATATAATTCTTACTGTAATTTTTATCCAATTTATTTTCTAATAAACTAACGGCCTTATTATAGGCAAGGGCAGCCTCCGCCTCAGTATTATATACACCTACAATAAAGTCCCCATTAATATGAATCTTAGTTTTATAAAAAATACGTCCATTTTTTTCAAACTGACTTACCCCATTATATTTATTAATCACCTGAAGATTTTCATATCTAAAGTCTAGTTCGTCTCCATTTTTGAAAATGTAGTCTTTTCCTTTAATGGAATGCCCTTTAACCCCATATCTTGAAAGTATGCTAGTTTGAAGGCCGTAATCCGCTACAAAATAGTAGCCCCCTCTTGCCTGAATAGTGTGATTGCTATAGTAAAATAGGTCATCAATGGAAAAGGTTAGAATTACATTTTCAGATAAAAAATAAATAAAGGAGTTCTTGGCTAGATAAATTGGGGTTTTTATATAGATGCCATTATCTCTAAAATTCACCAAACTAATATACTTTGCAAGAGAAATGTGCATAAGCTTATAACCAGATGTTTTCTTATCTGGGTTTACAAAATATTTCTTTGGATATCTTAGAATTCTTGTGGCTTCTTTATAGATGGCTTTTGCAGTCTCTAAATCCTCAGAGCTACCAAGACTTATATGCTTATTTTTGTAAGTAATGGACACTCTGTAGTAGGGACTTTTATCCTTCTTAAAAGCCTTATAAATTCCCGTTGCCATAGGACCTCCTATTATTTTTACATTTTTTAATTGTCACGTCATATATTAATAATATTGTATCATTTTTAATACAAGTTATCAAATATTTATATATTATGTCCATGAGCTAGAAACAAATGTGCACCACAGAAAAACTTTTTGTTGTAATTACTATATTAGATGTTGTATAATATTACCTAACTTATCTTGATTTATGAAGGAAGGAAAAAGATAAGAGCTTTAGGAAAATGGTAGACTAAGAGGTCTACAATGGAGGTAGTTATGAGTATTTTATACAGCAGCACAAGAGATGCTTCAGTTAAGGTTAAAGCATCCGAGGCAATTTTAAAGGGATTAGCAGCAGATGGTGGCTTATTTGTTCCTGATTCTCTTCCAAAGATTGATAAGACATTAGAAGAATTCTCTAAGATGTCTTACAGAGAAGTTGCTTACGAAGTAATGAAGTTATTATTAGATGATTTTACTGAGGATGAGTTAAAGCATTGTATTAACAGCGCTTACGATTCTAAGTTTGATACAGACAAGATGGCTCCACTTGTTAAGGCAGATGGCGCATATTTCCTTGAGTTATTCCATGGTAAGACAATCGCATTTAAGGATATGGCCCTTTCAATCTTACCTCACCTTTTAACAACTGCAGCAAAGAAGAACAATGTTAAGAATGATATCGTAATCCTTACAGCTACATCAGGTGATACAGGTAAGGCTGCTCTTGCAGGTTTTGCTGATGTTCCAGGTACTAAGATTATTGTATTCTATCCTAAGGATGGTGTTTCACCAATTCAGGAAAAGCAGATGGTTACACAAAAGGGTAACAACACATATGTAGTTGCTATTAAGGGTAACTTCGATGATGCACAGACTGGTGTTAAGAAGATTTTTGCAGATAAGGAATTAGAAAAAAGAATGGATGCAGCTGGTTTCCAATTCTCATCAGCTAACTCAATTAATATTGGTAGATTAGTTCCACAGATCGTTTACTATGTATATGCTTACGCTCAGCTATTAGCTAATGGAGAAATTAAGGCTGGAGATAAGATTAATGCCGTTGTTCCAACTGGTAACTTTGGTAACATTTTAGCAGCTTATTATGCTAAGAACATGGGTCTTCCAATTAATAAGCTTATTTGTGCTTCTAATGAGAACAAGGTATTATTCGACTTCTTTAAGACAGGCGAATATGATAAGAATAGAGATTTCATTCTTACAACATCACCATCTATGGATATCTTAATTTCAAGTAACCTTGAAAGACTTATCTATAGAATCGCTGGTAATGATGCAGCTAAGAATGCTAACTTAATGAAGGAATTAAGAGAGACTGGTAAGTATACAATTACTGAAGATATGAAGAATGAGCTTAAGGATTTCTATGGTAACTATGCTTCTGAGAATGAAGATGCAGCTACTATTAAAAAGATTTATGAAGAAACTGGATATGTAATTGATACTCATACAGCAGTTGCAGCAACAGTTTATGAGAAGTATAAGAAGGAAACAGGGGATGAAACTAAGTCTGTTATTGCTTCAACAGCTTCTCCATATAAGTTCACAAGATCAGTAATGAACGCTATTGATAAGAAGTATGATGCTTTATCAGATTTCGAATTAGTAGATGAATTAGAGAAGATTAGTAAGGTAAAGGTTCCGCAGGCTATTGAAGAAATTAGAACTGCACCAGTAGTTCATGACACAGTATGTGAAGTTAATGAAATGAGTATTACTGTTCAGAATATCCTTTCTTTAAACTAATTTTTAAAGAGAAAATTTTAGGAATTCTTTTAGAAAAAAATGGACATCTTTTTGCCTAAGAACTATTTGTTTATTTATATAGTTTTATAATAATTTGCTATTGCATTGGTATAATTGTCGTGTTACAATATTTTTAGATATTTCAGTAACAATTAAACCGTGCAGTAGCAATTTTGTATTCTGGGGTGAAATATGGGCGTAGATTCAATAACAGGGTTATATGATTTTAATGAGTTTTTAAACAGAGCGAAAGCTCATATATCAAAATATGCTAGCCAATACGCTATTATTATTAATGATGTCAGCAACTTTAAATACATCAATAAGTTTTACAGCAAGCAAACAGGTGATGTCTTCATTGATGATATGGCTAGATATTATTTAGTGGGAAATCCAAGAAGCGTTTGTGCTTGTAGAATAGATGCAGAACAATTTGCAACAGTTTTAGATTTAGGGGATATTCATATTGATAATGAATTAAAGCGAATTGTTTGGATGAATGAAGAATTTGAGAAGGTAATGAACAATAAGTTCCCAGATATTTATATTCATGTATATACAGGAATTTATTTCTTCTCAGATACTAATGTAGATTTAAGAGAAGCCTTTGATAAAGCTAAGATGGCAAAGGCAAGTATTAAGGGTAAGCTAGATATTCCTTATAAGGTTTATGACCCTAATGAATTTATTAATAAAGAAAATGAGATGGAGGCCTCTAATTTATTTAGAAAGGCACATCAAGAAGATAGAGTCGTTGCATTTTTACAGCCACAGTTTTCTTTTAAGGATAAGAAGGTAGTGGGTGCAGAATTACTTTCTCGAATCATTGATGAAGAGGGAGATATAGTGGAGCCAAGATATTATATTTCTACTCTTGAACAGACAGGTATTATAAGTACTCTTGATAAGTTAATGACAGAGAAAGCCTTTGCAATACTTAGAAGATGGGAAGATGAGGGCAGAGACCTTATGCCTATCTCAGTAAATGTAGCAAGACAAGAATATGTTAAACCTGACTTTGTAAAGCGAATGAAGGACTTACAGAGAATGTTTAATGTAGCACCAAAATATATTGAGTTTGAGATTTTAGAATCTAGCTTTTTGGAAAATAGTGACTTGATTTTAAAGACTACAAATGAATTAAGAGATTTTGGTTTCCAGGTCAGCGTAGATGATTTTGGCTCTGGTTATTCTTCTTTAAATCAGATTGCTACAATTCCAGCAGATACAATTAAGCTTGATAAGAAGTTTGCTAGCAAGTCCCTAAAGACAGAGAAGGGCAAGGTAGTTGTAAAGTCTCTTATTAGAATGCTTAAGGATATCGACTATAAGATTGTATTTGAGGGTATTGAAACTGAGGTGCAATATGAACTTGCAAGAGATTATGAATGTGATTTAATTCAAGGATATATTATAGACAAACCTATTCCAGTTAGTAAGTTTGAGGAACGCTATAATAAACAACATAGACAAAGAGATTAGATATAATTTTCCTTTTTAATATATTCCTTTCTTATAAGAGAAGGACTATGCGATTGCATAGTCCTTCTTTTATTTGTATTTGCATGTTAATTTGTAGGCTTTGTTTTACATAGACTTCATAAGGCTTTTCTTTTTATAGTAGATCACACAGATTATAAGTAGAGCCCCTATAAAAAGTATTAAAGAAACAACAAGGTAAATGTTAAGACTAGCCCTTAAATATCTAGCAAGCATTTTACTAAAATACACAGGCCTTACATTTAATTGCTGATATTTTTTTGAAATTAAAAGACCTAGTGGCAGGATGCTTGTCATAATAGTTGCAGCTAGTAGTGAGTAAGAAACAAATCTTAAACTCCTATGTAACCATTTATTAGATCTTAGAATTACAAGTAGGCAGGCAATGGATAAAAGTGCTAGGGCAGGTAGCCCATAAACAATTAACTGCCTAAATATGGCCTTAAGAGAGTTGTAATAATAAAGAAAAGACACTGAAAGGTTTTTTGAATAAATCAGACATATATGATCTATTAAATTATTAATGCCTTCCCTATCAATATTCTCCTCAGGAATGTTATTAGACTGAATATAAGCTTCTATATTACTTGTTAGAGTATCTCTTACATAGTCTGTGTTAATGTTATAGCTATCACCATTTAAAACTGCAAGGAGGTAATTCTTTCCCTGATTGTAGGTATTTTTAATAGTGAATACATTTTCTAAAACAGATTCATCTAAATTAGAAGGGTAGAGATAATCAAGGGCTTCTGTGTAACAGTACTTATTAACCGATTCATAATAAGTAGACTTATTCATGGCATCAATTACCAAGGCCTTATTAAAAAGGCCAAAGTAGGTGCCAATTAAATAGCCCATAACCGTAAGAAGAATAGACAGTATAAAAGAAGCTATTCCTGGAACTATATATTCTTTTATTTTCTTTTTCCTAGTTGCCTCCATAAAATCTCCCCTTTAGTGCTTAACTTAAGCCTCTTTCAAATCCCCAATTAATAAATAATATCTGCGCCAGAAATCTTGTTGGCATAGATAAATAATCTGTTGACCTTATGACCAATTAGATTAAAAGGATAACAGGTGTAAAGGATTAGCTGCTCTTCATCTTTGGATAAATCAAAAGCCGAACCATCTGTCATATGATGGACCTCCACGGCGCTAACCTGATATTCATAAAGGCCATAGTTTGTACTTATGCTAATTATGTCCCCCTCAGTAATATACTGTAATGGCAGACAGTAGGTGGTGTTGTGCCCACAAGCAAGGATAGGCTTTCCAAAACCCGGCATGCTACTACCTAGGTATTGTCCAATGCCTTTGCGTAAAATGTTGGCATCATCACCAAGATAGAGTGGAGCAGAAAGGCCTATGCGCTCACAGCTTATATAACCATATTGTGTTGAGTTTGCAGGCACTGTAACATCCGCTAGTGGAATTTCTTCTATATTATCGGCTTCAAGTACAGCCTCTGCTTCACTTGCAACATTTTCATCATAAATAACAGAACTAATCTCTGTAGCATTATTATTGGGGCTTGTGACAACGCTTCCTATAGTAAAGATAGTTCTTAGAACTGGAAAGCTAATTAAAATGATTAAGCCCACACCAAGTAAACTAAAAAATAATGGCATAGTTACATATGCCATTATTATCTTAAATGATTTTGATTTCATATTTATTGCCTTTCAGTTGGGTCTTTTTTAAAGGTAAAGTAAGAACAAACAGCAAGGACAATAACTAAAACAAATATGACTGAATATGTAATAGTAAGATCTATACCGGTTTGTTTAATAACTCCTGACTGACTTGTGCTTCCTGAAGAAGAGGAGCTAGAGCCTGTAGTTGTGTAGTTGTTAGTAGTGTTACCTGAGTTGTCGCTTGAGTTGTTGTAATTATTTGTGGTGTAATAATTATTAACATTAGTAGTTGCTAGTGTGCCATCTGAATAATCAGCAACTGCAACTGTGTTTCCACTGCTATCTGTAATAACGATAATATCGCTTGTGGAATCTACTGAAACGCTAAGGCCTAAAACACTACAAGCAGCAGTTAAATCATCAAGTAATGCAGATTTTTGTGCGCTTGTTAGTTCTGAAACCTTTGTGGCACTGCCAGCTACCGAAACCGCGTTATTGATATAATTAATTACGGTAGTTGCATCACTTGAACTTACATCCACATCATCTCTTAGAAAATAATTTGTTACCTGAGTTGTATAACCTGCAGAAATGCTATTATTTGCAAGGGCACTAATAATGGCCTGTTCATCTGCTGTTAAGCTTGCTGCCTTTACGCTTATTATTAAACTTAAGCTAAATATGGCAGTGGCCAAAATAGCTCCTAATTTCTTTAGAAACATAGTATATCCTCCTTAAGATATTTGGTTGTTAATTCACGAATTATTTAACTTAATAATATCATATTATTAGAAAATGTCAATAATTTAAGTATCATTAAAGCCCCACAGTGAGCAATTTTCTTAATATTTAGTTTATAAATTGTTTATGGAAAAAAACGGTAGAAATGTTGACATTAAGTTTCTAGAGTGATATTTTAATTATGACGATATTAGCACTCCAATTAAATGAGTGCTAACAAGTAGAATAGACTAGTAGAAAGGGGTGTGGCCATGGATTTAGATGAACGTAAGGTAAAGATACTTAAGGCTATTATTAAGAATTATCTTGAGACTGGTGAGCCAGTTGGTTCAAGAACAATTTCTAAGCTTGAAGGTGTTAATTTAAGTTCAGCAACAATTCGTAATGAAATGGCTGACCTTGAAGAATTAGGCTATATAGTTCAGCCTCATACATCAGCTGGTAGAATTCCTTCAGATAAGGGATACAGATTCTATGTTGATGACATGATGAAGCAGAGAGAATCAAGCGTTTCAAAGAGAGAAGCAAAAGTTTCTATTAAAGAAGCAGAGCTTGATAGCATGAAGGAGAGCCTAGACGAACAGGTTGATAAAGTGGAAGAACTTTTACAGAATGTTGCTAAGGTATTAGCAAATCAAACTAATTACGCAACAATGGTTTCAACACCAAAGTTTAAGGGTAATAAGTTAAAGTTCATTCAGCTATCAAGTCTTGAGTCTAACAAGATTTTAGCAGTCTTAGTAATGGAAGGTAACCTAATTAGAAATAAGGTTATTAAGATAAGCGAAGATATCTCACAAGAGAATCTATTAAAGCTTAACATTTTACTAAATACTAGCTTAACAGGCTTAACCTTAGAAGAGATGAATCTTAGTATTATCTCTAAGATGGAATCTCAAGCAGGTGAACATTATAACCTGATTAAAGAAGTGCTTGCAGCAATCGTAGAGACAATTAGTAAAGCAGATAGTCTTAAGATTTACACTTCTGGTGCGACTAACATTTTCAAATATCCAGAGTTAAGCGATTCAGAGAAGGCAAGCGAGCTAATATATGCCCTTGAAGAGAAGAATGATTTATCAAGTTTAGTACTTGATTCGGTAGAGGTTGTCGGAGATGAGAATCATGAAGATACAGGAATTCAGGTATATATTGGTGATGAAACCCCAGTACAATCTATGAAGGATTGCAGCGTTGTTACAGCAACCTACGAACTTTCAGATGGTTTAAAGGGTACCATAGGAATTATTGGTCCAAAGCGAATGGATTATGAGAAGGTGGTTGAGAATCTTCAGAACATAAGAAGTCAGCTGGACAATGTATTTAAAAAGACGTGATGAAAGGTTGGTTAATAAATGTCTAAGAAGGAAACAAAGTCTAAGACAGAAGAGATTAAGAAGGAAGAGAAGGTTAGCACTAAAGAAGCTAAGGTAGAAGAGGCTAAGACAGAAGAAGTTAAGACAGAAGAAGCCAATACTTCAGAAGCTAAAGCTGAGGAAACTAAGGCGGAAGAAGCTGATACTTCAGAGGCTAAGGAAGAGAAAAAGGATCCTAAGGATTTAAAGATTGCAGAACTATCAGATAGAGTACAGCGTCAGATGGCAGAATTTGATAACTTTAGAAAACGTACTGAGAAAGAGAAGTCAGCAATGTTTGAAATGGGAGCTTCAGATATTATTAAGAAGATTCTTCCAGTTATAGATAATTTTGAAAGAGGTTTTAAGTCAGTTTCTGATGAGGAACTTGAAACACCATTCGCTAAGGGAATGGACATGGTTTACAAGCAGTTTTTAAAGCTACTTGAAGATGCAGATGTTAAGCCAATTGAAGCTGTTGGTAATGAATTCAATCCTGATTTACACAACGCAGTAATGCATGTAGATGATGAATCAGTAGGTGAGAACATTATCGTAGAGGAGTTTGAAAAGGGCTATACATATAGAGATTCAGTAATTAGACACAGCATGGTTAAGGTGGCTAACTAAGAGTCTTAAGATATAAGTTTATAAGTAATATTTGAATATGAAATTTTTAGGCTAAGGCCGGAAAGGAATTATATCATGGGTAAAATTATTGGTATTGATTTAGGAACAACTAATTCATGTGTTGCAGTTATGGAAGGTGGTAAGCCAGTTGTTATCACAAACCAGGAAGGTGTTAGAACAACTCCATCTATCGTTGCATTCACAAAGACAGGTGAAAGATTAGTAGGTGATCCTGCTAAGCGTCAGGCAGTAACTAATGCTGACAAGACAATTTCATCTATTAAGAGACATATGGGTACAGACTATAAGGCTACAATTGATGATAAGAAGTATACACCACAGGAAATTTCAGCAATGATCTTACAGAAGTTAAAGGCAGATGCTGAAAACTACTTAGGTGAGAAGGTTACAGAAGCTGTTATTACAGTTCCTGCTTACTTCAACGATGCTCAGCGTCAGGCTACAAAGGATGCTGGTAAGATTGCTGGTCTTGATGTTAAGAGAATCATCAACGAACCAACAGCTGCTGCATTAGCTTACGGTCTTGATAACGAGAACGAGCAGAAGATCATGGTTTACGATTTAGGTGGTGGTACATTTGATGTATCTATTATCGAAATCGGTGATGGTGTTATTGAAGTACTTGCTACAGCTGGTAACAACAGACTTGGTGGTGATGATTTCGATAATGCAATTACACAGTATATGTTAAATGAATTTAAGGCTAAGGAAGGCGTTGATTTATCTTCTGATACAATGGCTCTTCAGAGATTAAAGGTTGCTGCTGAGCAGGCTAAGAAGGAATTATCTTCAGCTACAACAACTAACATCAACCTTCCATATATTACAGCTACAGCTGAAGGCCCTAAGCATTTCGATATGACTCTTACAAGAGCTAAGTTTGATGAATTAACACATGACTTAGTTGAGAAGACAGCAGAGCCAGTTAGAAACGCATTATCAGATGCTGGTTTAACAGCTTCTGATTTATCAAAGGTATTATTAGTTGGTGGTTCTACAAGAATCCCAGCTGTTCAGGATAAGGTAAAGCAGTTAACAGGACATGAACCAAACAAGTCACTTAACCCAGATGAGTGTGTAGCTATTGGTGCTTCTATTCAGGGTGGTAAGCTTGCTGGTGATGCAGGTGCTGGTGAAATCCTTCTTCTTGATGTAACTCCACTTTCACTTTCTATCGAAACAATGGGTGGTATTGCTACAAGACTTATCGAGAGAAATACAACTATTCCTACAAAGAAGAGCCAGGTATTCTCTACAGCTGCTGATAATCAGACAGCCGTTGATATTAACGTAGTACAGGGTGAAAGACAGTTCGCTAGAGATAACAAGTCTCTTGGCCAGTTCCGTCTTGATGGTATCCCTCCAGCAAAGAGAGGTGTTCCACAGATCGAAGTTACATTCGATATCGATGCTAATGGTATTGTAAATGTATCTGCTAAGGACTTAGGTACTGGTAAGGAACAGCACATCACAATAACAGCTGGTTCTAACATGTCTGATGAAGATATCGATAAGGCTGTTAAGGAAGCTGCTGAATTCGAAGCTCAGGATAAGAAGAGAAAGGAAGCTATCGATACAAGAAACGAAGCTGACTCAATCGTATTCCAGACACAGAAGGCTATTGATGAAGCAGGTGACAAGGTTGATGCTAATGAGAAGGCTACAGTTCAGGCTGACTTAGATGCATTAAAGAAGCTTGTTGAAGAATCAGATCCAGAGAACATGACAGATGCTCAGGTTGATGAAATTAAGGCTGCTAAGGAAAAGTTAATGACAAGTGCTCAGAACCTTTTCGCTAAGCTTTATGAATCACAGCAGGCAGCTGCAGGTGCAGGTGCAGGAGCTCAGGGCTTCGCAGGTGATGCTAATGCTAACGCAGGTGCTTCTTCAAGCTATGGTGACGACGTTGTTGATGGAGATTACAAGGAAGTCTAGGAAAATTAATCTAGGAACTGCATAGCAGTTGTTACACTAGATAGCATAAATTATTTTGGGAGTCGATTTATCGGCTCCCTTAAGTGCTAAATAACATGTGCACAATAAACGAGTATAGATTATAAGTTTGAGGAAATTTTAAATGGCAGATAAACGAGATTATTATGAAGTCCTTGGCGTTTCTAGAGACGCTAGTGAGGCAGAATTAAAAAAAGCATATAGACAGCTTGCTAAGAAATATCATCCAGATATGCATCCAGGTGATGCCGAAGCAGAAGCTAAATTTAAAGAAGCCTCAGAGGCTTACGGCGTATTATCTGATGCTGACAAGAGAAGACAATATGATCAGTTTGGTCATGCTGCCTTTGAAAATGGCGGCGCTGGTGCAGCAGGCGGATTTGACTTCGACTTTAGCGACTTCGGTGACATTTTCGGAGATATCTTTGGCGGCATGTTTGGCGGCGGCGGTGGAAGCAGACGTAACAGCAATGGTCCACGTCGTGGCGCAGATGTAAGAATTGGAACAAGAATTACATTTGCAGAAGCAGTTAAAGGAACTAAGAAGCAGATTGAAGTTAATATTAAAGAGACATGTAGCTCATGTAACGGAACTGGTGCTAAGAAGGGTACAAGTCCTGAGACATGTAAGAAGTGTAACGGCCGTGGTCAGGTAACATACCAGCAGCAGTCACTCTTTGGTATGGTTCAGTCAGTAAGACCTTGTCCAGATTGTGGTGGAACAGGTAAGATTATTAAGGAAAAGTGTCCAGACTGTAAGGGTACTGGTTACATTAACACTAAGAAGACTATCGAAGTTACAATTCCAGCAGGTATTGATGACGGACAGGCTATTAGAATTTCTGGAAAGGGCGAGCCAGGCGTTAACGGCGGTCCAAGAGGAGATTTATTAGTTGTTGTTTCAGTATCTAAGGATCCTAACTTCATTAGAGATGGCTACGATGTTTTATCAGAAGTTAAGATTAGCTATCCTACAGCTGTTCTTGGTGGTGAAATCAAGGTTAAGACAGTTGATGGTGAAGTTCTATATGAGGTTAAGCCAGGAACTGCATCAGGTACTAGAGTTAGACTTCGTGGTAAGGGTATGCCAACTCTTCGTAATGAAAATGTACGTGGTGACGCATACATCGACCTAGTAGTTAATATCCCTACTCATTTAACTAAGGAGCAAAAAGATGCCCTTCTTGAATATGACAAGGCATTAACTGGCGAAGAACGTCCAACAAAGAAGAAAGGCTTATTTAAGTAAGCTTTATAATTTATATATGAAATCTATTAATCTCTCTAGCTAAATTTAGCTAGAGAGATTTTTTATGTGTATTTTATTTGTATAGTAAGAGAAAAAATTATATAATAATTTTAGATGAAAAATAATTGTTTGAACGCAGTGTAAGCAATCCCCCGCTTCAAAAGCGTAAGCTTTAAGCGGGGGTATAAGGCTTACTAGTGTCAGAAGGGGTTAAAGCCCCTTCTGACAGGTGGCACAAAGTGCCACTGCGTTCATGAGGAAGTAGCGAAGCGGATTCCGAATGTCCGCTTTACTTTTGTGAGGACTTAAACTTAAATAAAATATTAGGGGGTTACTAACTATGTGGGCTTATGAAAGCGTATTTTATCAGATTTTCCCCATAGGAATGCTTGGTGCACCAAGGGAAAATGATGATGTAGAAGCAGATTTTAAGGTAACTAATAGATTAGCAAAGATCGATGAGGATTGGCTTGATCATTTTGAGAAACTAGGGATCAATGCTATTTATTTTTCACCAATTTTTGAATCCGATTCACATGGCTATAATACAAGGGATTATCGCCTTATAGACAGAAGACTAGGTACTAATAAGGATTTTACCGACTTAGTTAAAAGACTTCATGATAGAGGAATTAAGGTGGTTATAGACGGGGTCTTTAATCATGTAGGCAGAGGTTTCTTTGCCTTCCGTGATGTCATAAAAAATAGGGAAAAATCTAAATACAAGGATTGGTTTAACATAAACTTTGGAGGAAATTCAGAGTTTAACGATGGTTTGTGGTATGAAGGCTGGGAAGGTTGTTATGACTTGGTAAAGCTAAATCTTTCAAATGAAGAGGTTGTAAACTATCTCCTAGAATCTGTAAAGATATGGGTGGAGGATTTTGATATTGATGGAATTAGACTTGATGTAGCTTATTTACTTGATAGGAATTTTTTAAAGAGACTTAGAAGTTACACAGATGGTTTAAAGGCTGATTTCTTCTTGTTAGGAGAGATTTTAGGTGGAGACTATAAAACTATAATGGCAGATGATATGTGCCACTCTGCAACTAATTACGAATGTTATAAGGGTATTCATTCAAGTTTAAACAGCATGAATCTCTTTGAAATCATGCATTCCCTAAAAAGGCAGTTTGGTCCGGAGGATTGGACACTTTATAAGGGAAGACATTTGCTAAGCTTTATAGACAATCACGATGTTACAAGGGCGGCCTCAATTATTCAAAGACCAGAGCATTTAAAGCTTATGTTTGCCTTTATCTTTACAATGCCTGGCATTCCTTGCATCTACTATGGAAGCGAGTGGGGCGCTAAGGGAGAGAAAAACTACGGGGATTACGAATTAAGAGCGGCCTTTGATAAGCCAGAATTTAATGAGCTTACAGAATATATAGCAGAACTTGCTAAGTTTAAAACTAAGAACAAAGCCCTAAACTACGGGGATTTCACCGATTTAATGATTACAAATAGGCAGTGTGCCTTTAAGAGAAGCTATGAAGGGGAGAGCGTTTTCATTTTCATAAATGCAGATGAAAATCCATACGAGTTTAACGTGGCGGGTGAGCACTTTACCCTAGAGCCCTTTGGCCTAAGGATACTTATATAATTTACTTAAAAGAAAAAGTAGAAATTGATTGGGGGGATTTATGTGAAGGAGAATAAGGATAAGAATAACAATAAGAAAAGTAATAAGAAATTTTTATATCTACGAACTGCCACAATATCTATTGGGCTTGTGTCATTACTAGCCCTAATTTTAACTATTGGAGCCTTTGCTATTGAAGAGTCTAATACTAGTAAGCATTTAAAGGCTGGGGTTGTGGAAAATGTAGAGCTTGAGACGGAGCAGGCTGTACCTCGCCTATTTTCACTAAAGGGGGAGGCTAGCCTAAACATTTCCCTAGGAGAAACATATATAGACCCAGGAGTTAAGGCATGGGACGAGTATTTAGGGGATATTTCTGAAAAAGTATTTATTAGCTCTAATGTAGACAGCAGCAAGCTGGGTAGCTATGAGGTAAGCTATAGCCTTGAAGATGTAGACGGAAACACTTTAGAGCTTATCCGCGTGGTAAATGTGGTGGATTTAGATGCTCCCGTAATTAGCCTTGCAGGAGATAGCATAGTTTATTTAAAACTTGGTGAGAGCTACACAGAACCTGGCTTTAGTGCAAGTGATAATTATGATGGTGATTTAACTGCAAATGTGGCTAGTACTAACAACATAGATACAAGTAAAATAGGCGTATATAATATCAATTATTCTGTTTCAGATTCTTCAAATAATACAGGAACTGCCACAAGAAAGATATATGTTTATCAACAACAAACTCTAGAACAAACAAGAAATCCAGGGGATAAGGTAGTTTATTTAACCTTTGATGATGGACCATATAAGTATACATCTAGTCTTTTAGATATTTTAGATAAGTATAATGTAAAGGCAACATTTTTTGTAACAAATCAATATCCGGCTTATCAATACTTAATTGCTGAGGAAGCTAGAAGAGGTCATACAGTAGCAATACATTCTTATTCTCATAAGTATTCAGAAATATACTCAAGTGAGGAAGCTTATTTTAATGACTTAAATGCTATGCGAGAGATTATTATTAATCAAACCGGCGTGGCACCTTCAATAGTTCGTTTTCCTGGCGGCACAGATAATACTGTAAGTAGGCATTACAACATAGGTATCATGTCTAGACTTACAAGTGCGCTTAGCAATATGGGCTATAGGTATTGCGATTGGAATGTTTCATCAGGAGATGCTGGTGGAGTACAGACAAGGGATTCAGTTTATAATAATGTTACAACAGGAATTGCCAATAGAAATGTGTCAGTGGTTTTACAGCATGATATTAAAGGCTTTAGTGTAGATGCTGTGGAAGATATAATTGTTTGGGGATTGGCAAATGGTTATACATTCCTTCCACTAGATACAAGTTCACCTATGGTACATTCAACACCGGCAAATTAACTTCCCGTTGATTTAATGTTAAAGATTTTGTAAAATGTTAATGATTACAGATTATTTTAATATTAAAGAGGGAGTTACAAATGTTTAAAAAATTATTAAAGCAAGTGACTGCCATTAGTTTAATGGCAGTCCTTTTTTGTTTATCGTTAGCTGCATGCGCAGACAAAACAAAAGAGGAGACAAAAGAAACTAGTGTTGAAACGGAGGCTACAACAGAAGAAACTACAGAGGCAGAGCCTAGTGAAATCAGTTTAATCATGGTGGGGGATATTTTACTTCACGATAGAATTGAAGAATATAGCCTTCAGGAGAACGGCGAATATGATTATTCTGCTATTTTTGAAAATGAAAAAGAATCCATTGAAAAGGCCGATCTTAGTCTAGTTAATCAAGAAGTTATTATTGGCGGAGAAGATCTTGGGATTTCTGGCTATCCAGCTTTTAACTGTTCCTATAACTTAGCAACTAATTTGGTAAATACAGGTTTCAATGTTATTCTACATGCCACAAATCACGCCCTTGATAAGGGTAAAACAGGCCTTTTAAATTGTATAGATAACTGGAAGAAAAACTATCCAGATGTGGCAGTTTTAGGAATTAATGAAACTAGAGAAGATAGAGATATTATCTACGTTTATGAGAAGGATGGCATGAAGGTTGCTATTCTTAACTATACTTACGGAACTAATGGAATTTCTCTTCCATCAGATATGCCTTATGCAGTCAATTTACTTGATGAGGATCAGGTGGTTAGTGATATAAAGAGAGCTAAGGAGATAGCAGACTTCGTTATTGTTTGCCCTCACTGGGGAACTGAATATTTGCTTGAAACTGATAGCCTACAAAAGAAGTGGACTAAGATTTTCCTTGAAAATGATGTTGACCTCGTAATTGGAACACATCCACACGTTATCGA
This sequence comes from Lachnospira sp., assembly GCF_016290755.1. Taxonomy (NCBI): domain Bacteria; kingdom Bacillati; phylum Bacillota; class Clostridia; order Lachnospirales; family Lachnospiraceae; genus Lachnospira; species Lachnospira sp. The sequence goes on along the minus strand of NZ_JAEEVD010000007.1, from coordinate 1,217 downwards.
GCCAATTGAAATGCTTACTAATGAAACTACAGGTCATCAAATGTTGGTTTATTATTCTCTTGGTAACTTTGTAAACTGGACATCTTCAAGCGGAACAGGCATTGCTAATAGAATGCTTGGAGGCATGGCAGAGGTTACTCTTGCAAGAGATGATAATGGTGATGTAGTAATTAAGGATTATGGAGTTAAAGCAGTGGTATCCCACGTTACATCAAAACTTAACGGAATTACGGTTTATGACTTAGCAGATTACACAGAGGAGCTTGCTAGTGAAAATGAAATCGTAAAACAGGATGCAACATTTTCAAAGGAATATATCACAAGCCTGGCAAATCAGGTTTGGGGAGATTTGTGGCATTAAAAAAATCTTTTTTAAGGAGCATTTAATGGCAGGTTTAATTAATGAAAATTTTGAAGAAGAATTGTTAACAGAGCTATCTTGGATAAAATCTGTAGTAGTAGATATTGGAGAAAAATTGGGTATAAATACATTTGAAATAGAATTATTAAAAAATTCAATAGAGCCTGAAGAAGAAAAAGCTATTAATAAACTAATTGTACTTAATTATAAAAAAATAGAATCTCTGGATATAGCAGAACGTAGAAAACTACTTGAAAAATACTTTTTTAATGAAACGGGAAAAAGTTGGAATGTTCCAGATGAGATATCAGAAAAACTCGTACAATTACGTTTAGAAGAATTATCTACAAAGGATAAGTAATTCGATAGTATAAATAATTGATTTAAGAAATGAATAGTAAAAGAAGATAAAAAATCTCTTCTAACTAGATTTACCAGTTAGAAGAGATTTTTTTTCTTTATAAAATTTATGTCAAGTGCTCTTTAAAATAAGGCTTTCCGTTCATATCAAAGCTGGATTTATGGCTATTTGACTGTAAACCTTCTTTAAAAGAAATTCTTTTAAATGAATAAATAAAGTAGGCTATCTCAGCTACTCCCGTAATTACAAAGGAGAAAGGGTAGAGCAGGTAAAGTGATGGAATTGTGCCAATGATGGCAAATACAGTCTTTACCCATAAAACTCTAAATACACAAGAACCCATAATTACAATGAATGTAGGAACTCCTGTTTTATGAATTGCTCTTGAGGCAGCAATAGTACAGTCCATAAGGGCTGATAAAAAATAACAAAGGGCCATGATGTTTAGTCTCTTTAGACCTGCATCGATTACAGCTGGTTCTGAAGAGAATAAAG
>NZ_JAEEVD010000036.1:0-24481 GCF_016290755.1 Lachnospira sp. | reverse complement strand
AGGGTCTTTAACCCCTTCTGACACTAGTAAGCTTTATACCCCCGCTTAAAGCTTACGCTTTTGAAGCGGGGGATTGCTTACACTGCGTTCAAAAATGATTTCAAATTAAATAATAAATAATAACTAATTACTTGAAGCTAAATCTCTAGGATTACGCTTGCTATTAATATATAGGTAAACTAGGCCAGCAAGTAATAATAAGAGACCAAGTAAATCTGTTACGGTTGCTGGATGAATAAGCATAAGTCCACCTACGGCAATGATTAATCTTACAACTATGTTCATGTCTGTGAAGCAGTAGCCCTCAAGAGCCGCAGCTAAACCAAATACACCAAGCACTGATGTTACACAGATAAATGCGATTGATAACGGATTTGTATCAATAAGAAGCATTGCTGGGTTGTAACAGAACATATATGGTACGATGAAGGCTGCAATGGCAAGCTTTGAGGCCTGGAAGGCGGTCTTCATTGGGTTACTCTTGGCAATTGCTGAACCGGCATAGGCCGCAAGGGCAACTGGTGGAGTAATATCAGCAACAATACCAAAGTAGAATACAAAGAAGTGAGCAGCCATTGTTGGAACGCCCATTCTAACAAGGATCGGAGCTGTTGTAGCAGCCATGATACAGTAGTTAGCTGTTGTTGGAACACCCATACCAAGGATGATACAACAAATCATTGTAAGCACTAATGCGATGATTAAGTGGTTACCAGCAACACCGACAATGGCGTTAATAAGGTCATTTGCAAGACCTGTCATTGTAATAGCACCTGAGATAATTCCGGCTACACCACAAGCGGCACCAACAGTAATTGCGCTCTTACCGCCTTGTTCAAGGGCCTGTAAAATCTTCTTAGGTGTAATTCGATTTTCCTTATCAAATAAACTAACAAAGATAGAGAGGAGAATTGCAAATGTTGCAGCTCTCTGCATTGTCATATAATTTCCTGAAACCCAAACCACAAGCATTACAAGTGGAAGGAGGAGATAAATTTTCTTAATAAGCTTACTCATCTTAGGAAGTTCTTCCTTAGGGATTCCAGTAAGTCTGAGCTTTTTAGCTTCAAGGTGTACTGAAATGAAAATTCCAAGGAAGTAAAGTGCAGCAGGAAGAATAGCTCTTCCAATGATGCTTGAGTAAGGAACGCCAACGAAATCTGCCATAAGGAAAGCGGCAGCACCCATGATAGGAGGCATGATCTGACCACCTGTTGATGAAGCAGCCTCAACAGCCGCAGCAAATTCAGGCTTATAGCCAGTTTCCTTCATCATAGGAATTGTAACAGAACCTGTTGTAACAGTGTTACCAACAGATGAACCAGAAACCATTCCGCAAAGTGCAGAAGAGATAACGGCTACCTTAGCTGGACCACCGGCAAATCTACCAGCGATACTGTTAGCAAGTTTAATAAAGAACTCTGAGATACCTGTCTTTTCAAGGAAGGCACCAAAGATAATGAATACTACAATGAATTTCGAGCAAACATTAACAGGTGTTGAGAAAATTCCTTCCTTAGTATAGAAAAGATTTCTAACTAGGTATTTTAAACGTCCTAAAAATTCTGGATTTGTAAGTCCTACTGTAAGGGCATAGATTACAAAGAATCCAGCTACAATAAGAATTGGAATACCAACGCATCGTCTTGTAACCTCCACAAGGGCTGCAATAGCAATGATTCCAATAATAATCTGATACCATTCAAATTTAGTTCCTAAATTTACGATTGTATTAGCATTTAAGGCAAAATACATATAAGATGCAGTACCTAATACCATAAAAACTATATCGTAAAATGGAATGTGGTTTGGTGTTTGTTCACCCTTCTTTGCAGGATAAATTAAAAATCCCATTAGGATAATCAGTCCCATAAAAGAAGTAAGTCGTATTTCTTCAAGGAAGGTTGCAAAAAGTGTTACATAAATACACCAAAGTGAAAATGCCACAAGCACCAGTGTAATGGCGATTTTTGGCTTTCCTTCCCAAATACGAGTGTTACTTTCTCTGTCGTATTTTTTCATAACAGAGTTTATTGTTTCTTCAGAAACCTCCGGAGTGGAGTTTATCTTATTTAAGTTTTCGCTCAATATTTAATCCTCCCTTTTAGTTTTCATCTGTATTAACTGTGTAACCTTTTTCAGCAAAATACTTTGCAGCTCCTGCATGATAAGGAACAGTAGTAATATCTGTTGCAGACTCTAGAGTAAGTTCCCCACCCTTAGAGTTTTCTAGCTTAATTTCCTCAACATGGTCAAAGATGGCTGCTGTTAGATTATAGACAGTTTCTTCATCCACATTTGCTGAAACAATTAAAGTTGCCTCAACTGCTACAGTTTGAATATCTTCATCCTGATCTGGATAAGTTCCAGCAGGAATTGTATAAGCCTTGTAATAAGAGTAGTCTGATAGGATCTTCTCCTGTAACTCTTCGTCAATTGAAATTAAGTTAACACCATTAGTTGTTGCAAGCTCTGTAATAGCTGTTGTTGGTGTACCTGATACAATAAAGGCAGCATCAATTCGGCCATCCTTTAAAGCCTCCTTTGAATCTTCAAAGGACTGATACTGTGGCTTAATGTCGTCGATATCAATGCCGGCAGCATTAAGAATATCTATAGCGTTAAAGTAAACACCTGAACCTGCTTGTCCAATAGAAACTCTTTTATCCTTTAAATCTTCAACACTTGTAATTGAGTCATCCATTGTAATAATTTGAACTGTTTCTGAATAAAGTGAGGCTAGGACTCTGAAATCTGTGGTAGCGCCATCATTTTCAAAAGCTCTAGTTCCCTCCCAAGCATATGTCATAACGTCGGACTGTGTAAAAGCTAATTGGAAGTCCCCGTCGTGAATACTTTGAATATTAACTTTAGATCCTCCAGTTGAAACTGCTACTGCCTTAACATCGGCGTAGTTTTTCATATATTGTGCAATTATTCCACCATAAGAATAGTAAGTACCGGATGTTCCACCTGTACCAAACATCATTCTTTGGGATGATTGTGAGCATCCTGTCATTGTGCCAAGAAAAAGACACATGCAGACAAGGCATGCACATAATTTTTTAAAAGTTCGCATGTCTTTCTCATTTCCTTTCTGTTGTTTGTAGTCTATGTCCTTTTTATACCATATTTTAGGATATAAATAAAGGACAGGGCCGACTTACTACAAATCCTTTAATATTTAAAAGCTCGCTGGCTAGTAATATTAAGGGAAATATAGTAGTCACCATGTCCTTAAAGTTTGTTATATATTAGGTCTTAGCCCTTTGAAAATGTAATTAATATTGTAATTACTTATTCTCCTGATAGTTAATAGCTGCCTCAACAAATCCCTTGAATAATGGATGTGGTCTGTTTGGACGAGACTTAAGTTCTGGATGAGCCTGTGTTGCAACAAACCATGGGTGAGTTGGGATTTCAACCATTTCTACGATTCTACCGTCTGGTGAGATACCTGAAAGGAGCATACCATTTTCAGATAAAACCTTACGGAAGTCGTTGTTAACTTCATATCTATGCCTGTGACGCTCATGAATTGTTTCTTCGCCATATAACTTATAAGCAAGGGAATCCTTGTTAAGTACACATGGGTAAGAACCAAGTCTAAGTGTACCACCAATATCATCAATGCCTTCCTGATCTGGCATAAGGTGAATTACTGGATGTGTTGTGTTAGGATCTAATTCCACTGAATGAGCATCTTCGTAACCAACTACGTCTCTTGCAAATTCAACGATTGATAACTGCATACCAAGGCATAAACCAAGGAATGGAATCTTGTTCTCTCTAGCAAACTTAATTGCTGTAATCTTACCTTCGATACCTCTGTTACCGAAACCACCTGGAACTAAGATACCTGAAACATCGCCGAGAAGCTCAGCAACATTATCATTAGTAACAGTTTCAGAATCTACCCACTTAATATCAACTTCAGCAAGGTTTGTGATTCCACCGTGCTTAAGGGCTTCAACAACTGAAATGTAAGCATCGTGAAGGGAAATATATTTACCAACTAATGCAACCTTAACCTTCTTTGTTGGATGCTTTGCGTTATAGCACATCTGCTTCCATTCTGTAAGATCTGGTTCTGGACATGGGAGATTTAAACATTCACAAGCAACTTCTGCTAAATGTTCATCTTCCATAGCAAGTGGTGCATCATAGAGAATATCTACATCTAGGTTCTGTAAAACGTGTGACTTAGGTACGTTACAGAATAATGCAATCTTGTCCTTAAGACCTGGTTCAAGTGGATGCTCAGTTCTACAAACTAAGATATCTGGCATGATTCCCATACCCTGTAATTCCTTAACTGATGCCTGAGTTGGCTTTGTCTTCATTTCACCTGAAGCTTTAAGATAAGGAATAAGTGTTACGTGGATAAGAATTGCATTCTCTTTACCAACTTCGTGCTGGAACTGTCTGATAGCCTCAAGGAATGGCTGAGACTCAATATCACCTACAGTACCACCGACTTCGATAATTGCAATCTTTGTTTCATCGCTTGAGTAGTCTCTAAAGAAACGGCTCTTAATTTCATTAGTGATATGAGGAATTACCTGTACTGTACCTCCACCAAAATCACCACGACGTTCCTTTTGAAGTACAGACCAGTAAACCTTACCTGTTGTAACGTTAGAGTTCTTTGTTAAACTCTCATCTATAAATCTTTCATAATGACCAAGGTCAAGGTCAGTTTCAGCTCCATCGTCAGTAACGAAAACCTCTCCATGCTGTATAGGATTCATAGTTCCTGGATCAATATTAATATAAGGATCGAACTTCTGCATAGTTACTTTATAACCACGCGCTTTAAGAAGTCTTCCTAAAGAAGCGGCTGTTATACCTTTTCCTAATCCGGAAACAACACCACCTGTTACAAATACATACTTAACTGCCATTTTAACCTCCGATTCAAAAAACAAAAGTCGCAAGCGTGCCATTAGTACCTTCTTTGGAAAAATGACACGCTATGCGACTAAATTATAAAAATTAACTTTGGTATTATAACCCTATCAAAGTTTAAATGCCACAAGATTTACTAAAAAATATCAGAAACTAATAATCTAAAGTGAAAACTTTTAGAGGGCTAATTATTTTTATTAATGACTTAAGATTATTATTTGCTCACACTGCGTTCATGAGGAAGTAGCGAAGCGGATTCCGAATGTCCGCTTTACAATAAGGAAGCTATAAATCCTTTATATAAGTTTAAGAAAATCAATTTGATTTTTATTGATTTATGAAATATCCTTCTTTATAATTAATTATGTTAGCGCGATAAAACTTGTGTTTTAGCAAGCTTTTCGCAATTTGTGAATTTGAATAACAATATTAATATTAAGGAGAATATAAATGGAGAATAATTACGATAACAATCGTGATGACCGCGATGATCGCAATAAGCGTGATAACAACAAAAAGCCCAAGAATACTAGTCTCATAGTGTTCGTAATAATTGCGGCTATTGTTACATTTGTTGCAATAACATTACTTAATTCATTATTTCAGAACGCTACTTATAAGGAAATAACTTATAATCAGTTCCTTGAAATGATAGATGAAGGAAAGGTTGAGTCGGTATCACTAGAGAATGACAGAATTCTCATCTATCCAACAGATGATGCAACGGAAGAATCAAACTTAACTGGTATGGAATATACTTATTACACAGGTTATGTTGGAGATGATTCTCTTGTTTCATTATTAAAGAGAAAGGATATTGAGTTTACAGGTTACATTCCAGATTCTAATTCAGCAATTGTTGAATTTTTACTAGCTTATGTATTACCAATTCTTTTAATTTATGTGGTATTTGCCTTCGTATATAGAAGAATTTCTAAGAGCGGTGGCATGGGCATGGGAATGGGCGTTGGAAAGAGTAACGCCAAGGTTTATGTCCAGAAAAAGACTGGAGTTACATTTAAGAATGTAGCTGGTCAGGATGAGGCTAAGGAGTCTTTAACAGAAATCGTAGACTTCCTTCACAACCCTGATAAATACGTTAAGATCGGTGCTAAGTTACCAAAGGGTGCACTTTTAGTAGGCCCTCCGGGAACTGGTAAGACATTACTTGCTAAGGCTGTTGCTGGTGAGGCTAATGTTCCATTCTTCTCACTTGCAGGTTCGGATTTCGTTGAAATGTTCGTAGGTGTTGGTGCATCTCGAGTACGTGACTTATTTAAGGAAGCAACAAAGCAGGCACCTTGTATCATTTTCATCGACGAGATCGATGCTATTGGTAAGAGTAGAGATTCAAGATACGGAAGCGGTAACGATGAGCGTGAGCAGACACTTAACCAGTTACTTTCAGAGATGGATGGTTTCGATTCCTCAAAGGGTATCTTTATTCTAGCTGCTACTAATAGACCAGAAGTTCTTGATAAGGCCTTACTTAGACCGGGTCGTCTTGATAGAAGAATTACTGTTGATAGACCTGATAAGAAGGGTAGAGTTGAGACTCTTAAGGTTCATTCAAAGGATGTCCTTATGGATGATTCAGTAGATTTCGAAGAATTAGCACTTGCAACTAGCGGTTTAGTTGGTTCAGACCTTGCTAACATGGTAAATGAAGCTGCTATCGGAGCTGTTAAGGAAGGCCGAAGCGTGGTTACACAGGCTGACTTAATGAAGGCTTTCGATGTGGTAGTTGCTGGTAAGGAAAAGAAGGAAAGAGTCCTTACTAAGAAGGAAAAGAGAGTTGTTGCCTACCATGAAATTGGACATGCAATTATTCGTGCTATTAAGAATAATTCAGATCCAGTTCAGAAGATTACAATCATCCCTCATACAAATGGTTCTCTAGGCTATGTTCTTAACTTCCCAGAGGAAGAAAAGCATCTAGAGTCTAAGGAAGAGATGATGACAGACCTTGTTTCATTAGTAGGTGGTCGTGCTGCTGAAGAAATCGTGATTGGTTCAGTAACTAACGGCGCTTCTGATGATATTAAGAAGGCAACAAATCTTGCTAAGGTTATGATTACTCAGTACGGTATGTCAGATAGATTTGGTCTTGTGGCTTTATCAACTGTTGAAGATCAGTACTTAAATGGTCGTTCAAGTATGAACTGTGCTCCAAGTACAGAGGCTGAGGTTGATGAAGAGGTTCGTAAGATGATTATGGCAGCTTACGAAGAGGCAAAGCAGATTATTCGTGATAACAGAGATGTAATGGATGAGTTAGCTCATTATCTCTATGATCATGAAACAATTACAGGTAAGGAATTTATGAGAATCTTTAGAAAGGCTAAGGGTATTCCAGAACCTGTAGATACATCGGATTTTACAATATCTGAGAAGGTTGCAGAGTCTGTAACATTTAATGAAGATGGAACATACTCATCAACAATTAGTGGTCCAAGCGAGACAGAGATCTGGCAGGATGCTATAACTGATGAAAATGTTAACGAAGAAGTAAAGACAGAAACTAAGGCAGAGGAAACTTCTGAGGAAATTTCTAAAGAAACTTCAACAGATGATTCTCATGATGAAACAGCCGAATAAATGTTTTTATTTCGTGGATAAATTTTAATATTTGATTTATAATAGGCTTATGTATTTTTACATAGGCCTATTTCTTTATAATAAGAAGAAAGTCCTATGATTTGATTAATAACACAGTCAGAGATTAGGCTCTGCCTAGGGTTAAAGCGCTTTGCGAGGATGCGCAAGCAAATATAGATTATTAGACATTAAGAAGGGTTTTATATTTATGGATTTCACACATTTACATGTTCATACTGAATATTCATTACTTGATGGCTCTTGTAAGATAAAAGAATTAGTGGCAAGAGCTAAGGAACTTGGAATGGACAGTTTAGCGATAACAGATCATGGCGTTATGTATGGCGTTATAGATTTTTATAAAGCTTGTAAGGAAGCTGACATTAAACCAGTACTTGGTTGCGAGGTTTATGTAGCACCGGGCTCAAGATTTGATAAGGGTCAGGGAACTAGCGAAGATAAGTACAATCACTTAGTTTTACTTGCAGAAACTAACGAAGGTTATAATAACCTTATGAAGATTGTCTCAAGAGGCTTCACAGAAGGTTTCTATTATAAGCCAAGAGTTGATAAGGAATTACTTAGACAATATAGCAAGGGAATTATTGCACTCTCTGCTTGTCTTGCAGGAGAGATTCCAAAGTATCTTAAAAGAGGAATGTATGATCAGGCTAAGGATGTTGCCCTGGAATATGAAGATATATTTGGCAAGGGAAACTTCTTTTTAGAGCTACAAGATCATGGAATAGCTGAGCAGCAGTTAGTTAATCCACAGTTACTTCGTATGTCTAAAGAGACGGGTATTGAGCTAGTTTGTACTAATGATACACACTATATTAAGGCAGAAGATGCCGAGGCTCATGACATTTTACTATGTATTCAGACAGGTAAGAAGGTAGCTGATGAGGATAGAATGCGCTATGAAGGCGGTCAGTATTATTTAAAGACTAAGGAAGAGATGGCTGATTTATTCAAATATGCGCCTGAGGCCTTAACTAATACTCACAAGATTGCCATGCGTTGTAACGTAGATATTGAATTTGGCGTAACTAAATTGCCACATTTTGACGTGCCAGAAGGCTATACTTCCTGGACATACCTTAATTATCTTTGCTATTCAGGTTTAAAGAAGAGATATCCTGAACAGTGCAAGGATTTATCCGTGGAGGATTTCGTTAAAAAGGCAGAAGAGGAAGCGGTTGAGGATAGAAAGGACGTAGTGATTAAGGTAGCTGAGGATACGAATAACATTTTCCAAAGATTAGCTTATGAGCTTTCTGTCATCTACTCAATGGGTTATGTTGACTACTTCCTTATTGTTTGGGATTACATAAATTATGCTAAAACTCACAATATTCCGGTAGGCCCTGGTAGAGGTTCTGCCGCAGGTAGTATTGTTTCATATTGTATGGGAATCACAGATTTGGACCCAATTCACTACAGCCTTATCTTTGAGCGTTTCCTAAACCCAGAGCGAGTTTCCATGCCCGATATCGACGTGGATTTTTGCTATGAGCATAGACAGGACGTTATTGATTATGTAGTTGAAAAGTATGGTAAAGACTGTGTTAGCCAGATTGTAACTTTCGGTACAATGGCTGCCCGTGCGGTTATTAAAGACGTTGGTCGTGTTATGGATTTGCCATATGCCATGGTGGACAATATTGCTAAGATGGTGCCAAGAGAGATTGGTATCACAATCGATAAGGCCATTAAGGGTAACCCTGATTTAAGGCAAATGTATGAGACAGACGCAACGGTAAAAGAACTAATCGATAAATCTAAGAAGTTAGAGGGCTTGCCTCGTCACGCTTCAATGCATGCTGCTGGTGTACTTATTAGTGGAAAGCCAGTTGAGGAGTACGTTCCACTATCAGTAGGTTCTGATGGAGCAGTAGTTGCCCAGTTTGTAATGACTACTCTTGAAGAGCTTGGCCTTTTGAAAATGGACTTCTTAGGCCTTAGAACTTTAACAGTTATTAAGGATGCGGCTGATTTAGTTAGAGAAAAGAATCCAGATTTTGATATAGATAAAATCGATTATAGCGACAAGGGCGTCTTTGAGGCCATTGGAACTGGAAAGTGCGACGGTATTTTCCAGCTTGAATCTGCAGGTATGAAGTCCTTCATGAAGGAATTAAAACCTCAGAATATTGAAGATTTAATTGCGGGAATTTCCCTTTATAGACCAGGTCCTATGGACTTTATACCTCAGTATATTGAGGGCAAGAATAATCCTGATAAGGTAGTCTATGACTGTCCTCAGCTAGAGGCTATCTTAAAGCCAACTTATGGCTGTATCGTTTATCAGGAACAGGTTATGCAAATAGTTCGAGACCTTGCTGGTTACTCTTGGGGTCGTTCAGATTTAGTACGTCGTGCCATGTCTAAAAAGAAGGCCTATGTAATGGAGCAGGAGCGTAAGAACTTCATCTATGGTAACGAAGAAGAAGGGGTTAAGGGCTGTATTAAGAATGGAATTAGCGAAGAAGTTGCAGGAAAAATCTATGATGAGATGATTGATTTTGCTAAGTATGCCTTTAATAAGTCCCATGCTGCTTGTTACGCAGTGGTTTCCTTCCAGACAGCTTACTTAAAGACTTACTATCCTGTTGAATTCATGGCTGCCTTAATGACATCAGTAATTGATAGAACTGATAAGGTTGCAGAGTATATCTATGCTTCACGTCAGATGGGTATCGACATTTTAGCACCAAGTGTTAATAAGTCGGACATGGGCTTTAGTGTTGAAAATGGATCTATTCGTTTCGGCCTTTCTGCTATTAAAAATCTTGGTCGTCCTACTATTATGGCGATTTTAAGAGATAGACAGGCATCAGGTGAATTTAAGAGTATGCAGGATTTTATTACAAGAATGTGTACAGATCTTAATAAGAGAGCTGTGGAAAATTTCATCAAGGCCGGAGCTTTTGATGAATTTTATGACAATAGAAATTCTATGTTAACAGTTTATGATAAGATGCTTGATTCTGCTACAAAGCAAAGTAAGGACGCTATGTCAGGTCAGATGTCACTTTTTGATATAGTATCTGATGAAGATAAGACAGGTTATGAGATTCCAATGCCTAAGGTGGCAGATTTTAATAAGGAGCTAGCTCTTGAATTTGAAAAAGAAGTCCTTGGTGTATATGTTAGTGGACATCCTCTTGAAGAATACGAAGGTATGTGGAAAAAGCACATTTCTGCAAGAACTCTTGATTTCGAGATTGATGAGGAAAGCGGAGAAACAAAGGTTACTGATGGTACAAGACAGACTATTGGTGGCATGATTGTTAATAGAAATATCAAGACTACTAAGAATGGTCAGCTAATGGCCTTCCTTACAATCGAGGATTTAGTAGGAACTGTGGAGGTTGTAGTATTCCCAAGAGATTTTGCAAACAATAGAGCAGTTATTGAGAATTCAGACAAAGTCTTTATTACAGGTAAGGTTCAGGCAAATGTAGACGAGAACGGAAAGCTTATTTGTGAAAAGGTAATTAGCTTTGATAGCGTACCAAGAAAGCTATGGATTCGTTTTGCTGACCTTAATGAATACGAAGGGGTTAAAGATGCTCTTGTTAATAAATTAAGAAATAAGCCTGGAAAAGATTCAGTAATTATCTACTGTAGTGCAGAAAAAAAGAAGCTTAGCCTAGACAATAACCTTAAAATAGGCGTAGATTCTGAGCTCATAAAAGACCTTAGAAAGCAGTACGGACCTAAGAATGTTGAGACCACTTAAGATTATTAACTTTTGAGAAAAATGTATTAAAATATATACACAAATCTTTGTTAATGTGTTAACATATAAGGGTAATGGACGTGAAATGGTTAGATTTTGTTGATAACTAATAATTATAAAAATAAAATTTTTATAGGGTGTAGCGTTAGTTATAAATAGAGATTGATATTTTTTTAACCATTGGAAAGGGTGTTATATGGCAAAGGAAATTAAGACAATTGGTGTATTAACAAGTGGTGGCGATGCTCCAGGAATGAACGCTGCTATTAGAGCGGTTGTAAGAACTGCTATCAACAAGGGGCTTAAGGTTAAGGGTATAGAAAAAGGTTATAATGGTCTTATTAATAATGAAATCGTAGATATGGATAAACACAGTGTTTCTGATATTATTCAGAAGGGTGGTACAATCCTATACACAGCTAGATGTCTAGAATTCATGACAGAAGAAGGTGTTCAGAAGGCTGTTGAGAACTGTAGAAAGGCTGGCATTGATGGCATGGTTGTCATTGGTGGTGACGGTTCTTTTAGAGGTGCTCAAAAGCTTGCAGCACATGGAATTAACACAATCGGTGTTCCAGGTACAATCGATCTTGATATTGCATGTACAGAATATACAATCGGTTTCGATACAGCTGTTAACACAGCTATGGAAGCTATCGATAAGATTCGTGATACATCTACATCACATGAGCGTTGTTCTATTATCGAAGTTATGGGACGTAACGCAGGTTATATCGCACTTTGGTGTGGTATTGCCAACGGTGCTGAAGATATCTTACTTCCAGAAAGATATGACTGTGATGAGCAGGCTATTATTAACCACATCATCGAAGGTCGTAAGAAGGGTAAGAAGCATCACTTAATTATTAATGCTGAAGGTATCGGTCATTCAACTGGTATGGCAAGAAGAATTGAAGCTGCAACAGGTATTGAAACAAGAGCAACAATCCTTGGTTACATGCAGCGTGGTGGTTCTCCAACATGTAAGGATAGAATGTATGCTTCAATCATGGGTTCATATGCTGTTGATCTTCTTAATGAAGGAAAGTCTAACAGATTAGTAGCTTATAAGAATGGTGCATTTATTGATTATGATATCGATGAAGCATTAGCTATGAAGAAGGACATCAACGAATATGAATTTGATGTAAGTAACTTACTTTCAAGATAATTTTAGCTAATAAGAAAAACATATATAATATAGAAGAAACTCTATTAAGATGTTATACTAGACGGTGTCGCAATGCGGCACCGTTTTTTTAAACGCAGTAAAATTTTTCGTATAATTTGCCCCCATTAGGTACTGATAATGGGCAAAAAAACTGCGTTTTGCGTAAGAAGTATAAAAAAATAGGAGGTTCCTATGATTACAAGTACAAGTAATAATCAAGTTAAACATATTATCAATTTAAATAAGAAGGCAAAGGAGAGAAAAACCTCTAAAGAATTTGTTGTAGAAGGAATTCGAATGGTGAAAGAGGCTCCAAAGGAAAGAATAGTAAAAGTATATGTATCAGAGAACTATTATAAGGATAATGAAAAGTTAATTCTAGATTTAATAAACGATGATAAGCTAGAAATCGTAGATAATACCGTATTTTGCAAGATGTCAGACACTCAGACACCTCAGGGCATAATGGCGGTAGTAGCTATGGAAAATAAGAGCTTGGAAGATATAGTATCAGTAAAGAATACTAATAAAGATTTAAGTGATAATAAAATTAAAGCACCTCTTCTTATTTGTCTTGAAAATTTACAGGACCCAGGAAATCTTGGAACCATAATTAGAATGGCAGAAGGAGCAGGTGCAACCGGTGTAATAATGAGCTCTAACACAGTGGATGTCTACAATCCAAAGACTATTAGATCCACAATGGGTTCCCTTTATCGTGTGCCTTTCGTTTATGTGGAAGATTTTTATGAAACAATTTCAAAGCTAAAGGATTTAGGTATCAATACCTATGCGGCTCATCTTAAGGGGGAAAATGTTTACACAGGCCCAGATTTTACAAAGCCTACAGCCTTTTTAATTGGCAATGAGGGTAACGGACTTACAGATAAGGCTAGTGCCTTAGCAAGTTCCCTTATAAAGATTCCAATGGAAGGTGAAGTTGAGTCATTAAATGCAGCGATTGCTACAACAATTCTTAGCTATGAAGCATTAAGACAAAGATTATAAAATATCATGAAAAATAATTGGTTAAAAAATAAAATGTCAACCAAAAGTATAGCGGTTTTGTGTCACATTTTGGAAACTAAAAAATTCCAATATGGCGCAAAGCCGCTTTTTTACTGAATTTGTAACATATTTGACAAAATAATGTAATTTTGGTAACATATCCCGTAACAAAATGTAACAATTACGTAACATTTTTGTTGAGGTGTAAAAAACGCCGGAAAGGGAAATACTTTATGAGACTTAGAAGTACCAAGGCTGCTTGTTACTTAGGCGCAGTAATGGTTGTTGCTTTAACACCGTTAGTACCTGTAATAGCAGACGCTGGAACTGCCTATGAACAAAAAAGTGCAATTACTGAAACCGTGGTTAAGACCGCATCATATTCAGCTAACACTAGCGAAGAAGTAGAAACTGGATATGAGACAGAGCAGAACTCTTTTTATAACAGAGCTCTTGCTATTACAAGTCCTTACTTAGATGTCTATAGTGAGGCCAATGCAGATTCAGACTTAGTCGGAAGACTATACGAGAACACTGCAGTTGATACAGAAGAAGTATCAGATGGATGGACATTGATCTCATCTGGTAACGTAAAGGGTTATGTTCAGACCCAATATTTATTGTTCGGCGATGAGGCCGAAGCAATAGCATCGGAGCTTGATGAATCACAGATTCTCACAGCTTACACAGTAGAAGAAGCTGAAGCTAAGGAAGCGCAGGAAGCAGCCGAGGCAGAGGCAGCAAGAAAGGCTGCAAAAGATGCAGAAGATGCAAGGAAAGCAGCAGAAGAGGCAGAGGCTGCAAGAAAAGCAGCAATTATAGCGAATACAATTGACGGAACTAGTTTTACTTATAACCCAACAATAACATTATCTGATGATGAAATTTGGATATTAGCATGTATAGTTGATTGGGAAGCAGGAACAGAAAGCTATGAAGGAAAGCTTGCAGTAGCTAACGTAGTTTTAAATAGACTTCGTTCAGGTTACTGGGGCAGCACAATTCAGAGTGTTGTTTATGCAAGATCACAATTTTCAGGAGTTTCTAATGGATCAGGAAGTGCTTCAACAGCATTTTCAAACAGAATATCTACTGGACCTTATTATTCAGACTGTATGACAGCAGCTTTAGCAGCTATCTCAGGAACTAATAACATCGGTAGTTATACATCCTTTAGAACAGTATCTAGTGCGAACTTAAGTTCAATTTCGGATTATGTGATTATTGGAAATCACGTTTTTTACTAGATATAACATGGAGCTATGAAGACTAAGGTTTTCATAGCTCTTTTTTTGCATAAATTTATGAATTGGGTTATAATTGTGTAATCTTTATAGGTGTGATTGGATTTGCCTTTAAAGACAAGTAGTAAGTGTAAATTTGATGGAGGATTGGTTTATGAATTTAAAAGGACGCGATTTTTTAACCCTCAAAGATTTTAGTGCGGAGGAGATTTTATATTTAATAGATCTTGCAGCAAAGCTTAAGGACATGAAGAAGAAGGGCATTGTTGACCAGCCACTTCTTGGTAAGAATGTTGCATTGATTTTTGAGAAGACTAGTACTAGAACTCGCTGCTCGTTTGAAGTAGCTGCCCACGATTTAGGAATGGGAACAACTTACCTTGATCCAACAGGATCTCAGATTGGTAAGAAGGAAAGTATTGCAGATACAGCAAGAGTGCTTTCATCCATGTATGAAGGTATCGAATATAGAGGTTACGGTCAGGAGATAGTTGAGGCTTTAGCTGAATTTTCTGACGTGCCAGTTTGGAATGGTTTAACAAACGAATATCATCCAACACAGATGCTAGCTGATATGTTAACAGTTAAGGAGCAGCTTGGAAGATTAAAGGGTGTTAAATTTGTTTATATGGGTGATGCTCGTTACAACATGGGCAATTCCCTTATGATAGTTTGTGCAAAGCTTGGACTTCACTACGTTGCTTGCACTAACAAGGACTATTTCCCTAATGCCGAGCTTGTGGCACAGTGCGAAGCTTGGGCTAAGGAAAGCGGCGGTTCTGTAACTCTTACAGAGTCAGTAGCTGAGGCAACAAAGGATGCTAACGTTCTCTACACTGATGTTTGGGTTTCAATGGGTGAGCCTGATGAAGTTTGGGAAGAGAGAATCAAGGCCTTAAAGCCATATCAGGTGAATAAGGAGGCCTTTGCAAATGCAGCATCTGACGCAATCTTTATGCATTGCCTTCCAGCCTTCCACGACCTTAAGACTAAGATTGGCAAGGAAATCCATGATAAGTTCGGTCTTGATGAGATGGAAGTTACTGACGAAATATTTGAGTCAGAAAAGTCAGTGGTATTTGCTGAAGCAGAGAATCGTATGCACACAATCAAAGCTGTTATGGCAGCAACACTTGGTGCTTACGCAGATTAATTGAGTTAGATACATTTTCAAAAATAAAAGAAAAAGACTAGTAACAATAGCCTAAGGAGGAAAGATGCAATTTACAACAACAGGTTCTTATGCAAGAACCAAGCAATTTATTGACTATCTAAATATTATTTTGACAGTAGCGGTATGTGTTATATTTATTGCCATTGTTTTTCTTAGAGGTAGAAGCGGGGTGCTTTTCCCGATTGAGTTTCTTCTAGGGGCTATTGTTAATGGCAGCAATGCAGTAAAGAAATACGTTACTTATGAACCAGTAAAAGGCGGCATACTTACAGGTGTGGCTGTGGTATTATTAATTCTTTGTATTTTGACATGGAGAGCAATAGCTTAATGACTAAGAAAGATGTGCTAAGAGTTTTAAAGGCAGATGATTCATATGTTTCAGGACAGGCACTTTGTGAAAGCCTTGGGGTTTCTAGAACTGCAGTGTGGAAGCAGATGAATCAGCTAAAAACTGAAGGATATGATATTGAATCTGTAAGCAATAAGGGTTATCATATTAATTCAGCGCCGGATATTTTAACAGACTATGAGATTGAAAGTGAGCCTATGTTTAAAGAGGGCTTTGTAGATGAAGTGGTTTTCTTTGAGGAGATTGATTCTACTAACAACGAAGCTAAGAGACAAGGCGATACAATTAGGGATAAGGCTAAATTACTTATTTGCGAAAGTCAAACGGGAGGTCGTGGCAGACGAGGTAGAAACTGGGTTTCACCTAGTGGGTCTGGAATTTGGATGTCGCTTTTATTCAAACCGGACATTACACCTGCAAGTGCTTCAATGCTAACAATTGTAACAGCTATGGCAGTTAAGGCAGCTATTACAGATGTCTTGCCAAAGGCAGATTGTATGATTAAATGGCCGAACGATATTGTTTTAAATGGCAAGAAGATTTGCGGTATTCTAACAGAGATGAGTGCTGAGTTAGAATACATCCACTATGTGGTAATAGGTGTTGGACTTAATGTTAATACTCTTGATTTCCCAGAGGAGTTAAGCGATATAGCAAGTTCAATACTTAAAGAGACTGGCGTCAAGGTTAAGAGAAGTGAATTGGTCGTTGCATTTTCAAAAGAATTCAATTACTTCTACAAAAAGTTTATGAAAGAAAAGGACCTTTCATCTTTGGTGACTGAATATGACGCTATGTTAATAAACAAGGGAAGAGAAGTTGTGACATCTGGCGAGCTTGCTATTAGCGGCACTGCCGTTGGCATAAATTCAATGGGGGAGTTAATAATAAAATTAAAGGACGGCGACCTTAAGGTTATTAGAGCCGGAGAGGTGTCGGTAAGAGGTTTATACGGTTATGTTTGATGAGAATATTGTTTTATGTGTTTCAAATTCATATGATAAAAAATATTATTTTAACCCTGAATTTGACAAACTTCCTGACGATGTTAAGGATGATTTAAAGATTATGTGCGTGCTTTTCACTGAAGAGGTCGGTGGAATTTTAAGCATGGAATTTGATGAAGAGGGTAACCTTCTTTTTAAGTCACAAGCTGACGAAGGTGACCTTTTATACGATGATATTGCCTGTGGAATGCTAGTTAACAGAGCACAAAAGGAGAAGGCTGAGTTATTAGAGTCCCTTGAGATGTTTTACAAGGTGTTCTTCTTAGGTGAGGTTTAAGATGTTAATAGGCAATGTAAAAATCGATACAAATGTGGCTCTTGCGCCAATGGCAGGTGTTACGGATTTGCCTTACAGACTCCTAAGTAAGGAGATGGGCTGTGGTTATCTTGTAACTGAGATGGTGAGCGCGAAAGCTATTTTATATAACAATAAAAATACAGATGAGCTGATGGTTATGGACAAAAGTGAGCATCCTATTGCAATTCAGCTTTTTGGCTCAGACCCGGATATTATGGCGGAGATGAGTTTGAAAATTGCAGAGGAGAAAAAGCCTGACATTATTGATGTGAATATGGGCTGTCCAGTACCAAAGGTAGTTAATAACGGTGAGGGTTCATCCCTTATGAAAAATCCTAAGCTTGTAGAGAAGATTGTTACAGCAATGGCTAAGAAATGTCCGATTCCTGTGACTTTCAAAATCAGAACAGGCTTTGATGATACTTGTATCAATGCCCCAGAAATTGCCCACATCATTGAAGAGTGTGGGGGTGCGGCTGTAGCAGTTCATGGTAGAACTAGAGCTCAGTACTATTCCGGCAAGGCAGATTGGAGCGTTATTAAGGCGGTTAAGGATAGAGTGTCCATTCCTGTTTGGGGAAATGGAGACGTGGTATCTGGGCCAAGCGCTAAGAAAATGCTTGAAGAGACTGGTTGTGATGGTGTAATGATTGGTAGAGCAGCAAGAGGTAATCCTTGGATTTTTAAAGAGATAAAGACTTATCTTGAGACGGGTGAGATAATCCCTAAGCCAAGTTATGATGAAATCTGCGATATGATAATTAAACATGCCACAAGTCTGTGCGAGTACAAGGGCGAGTTTACAGGAATTAGAGAGATGCGTAAACATTTTGCCTGGTATACAGCTGGAATTAAGCATGCAGCGTACTTAAGAAATGAGGCTAATCATGTGACTAGTCTTGATGCAATGGTTGAACTTGTAGAGAAAATGAGAAAAGAGATAATTGCTTAATCCTAAAGATGGCAATAAAGCTAGGCTATAAGCTATAAGATTGACAATGAGAATGGCATAGTTTATAATGTTGTGACGAGCTTTGGGATAGGAGCCAATAAATATTTTGTTATTACGAAAGGTGAGAACTATGGCAGAGAAACAGTTACTTACAAAAAAAGGATATGAAGAAAGAGTAGCATTACTCGAAGAATTAAAGGTTGTTAGAAGAAAAGAAGTTGCTCAGAAGCTTAAAGAAGCAAGAGAACAGGGCGATTTATCAGAGAATGCAGAATATGATGCAGCTAAGGATGAGCAAAGAGATATTGAAGCTCAGATCGCAGAACTCGAAGAAATTCTTAGTAACGCTGAAGTAATTCAGGACGATGCTAAGGGTGGTAAGAAGGTAGTTAAGCTTGAAAGTGAAGTTACACTTCAGGATGTTGATTATCCAGAAGATGGTGACATTGTTTATACAATAGTTGGTTCATCTGAAGCAGATTCATTAAACAACAAGATTTCTAATGAATCTCCTCTTGGTTCAGCACTTATGGGCCAGAAGGTTGGTGCAATTGTTAAGGTTGCAGCACCAGTAGGCGAGATTGAATATAAGATTGTTGCAGTAAAGAACAACTAATTACTATTTACTAAATGCTAATTAAGCCGAATTAATTGCTGTCTTCTCTGATATGAGAGGACAGCATGTTTTCGGTTAATATATAAATTTATAAAGGAGAGTAACCATGGCAGATAATAGTCAGAATAAGGGCGAACAGCAGCAGGACTTAAACCAGTTAGTAAAGGTTCGTCATGAAAAGTTAGCCAATTTACAGGCAGAAGGAAAGGATCCTTTTCAGATTACTAAATTTGATCAGACACATCACACAGATGAAGTAAAGAGTCTTTATGAAGAACATGAAAAGGAAATTTTAAAAGATTATACAGAGCCTGAACTTGTTGAACCTGCAGAAGGTGCAGACAATGAAACAATCAGCGCTTATCGCCAGGCAAAGAAAGAAGCATATAATGCACGTCGTGCCTTACTTGATGCACAGCCAATTAATGTTTCTATCGCTGGTAGAATGCTTTTCAAGCGTGTCATGGGTAAAGCTTCTTTTGCTAATATTCAGGATTTAAAGGGTAAGATTCAGGTTTATGTATCTAAGGATGCATTAGGCGATGAAGTTTATGCTGATTTTAAGAAGTCAGATATCGGTGATATTTACGGCGTTAAGGGATACATTTTCAGAACAATGACTGGAGAAGTTTCTATTCACGCTACAGAGATGACACTTTTATCTAAGTCACTTCAGATCCTACCAGAGAAGTTCCACGGACTTACAGATACAGATACAATTTATCGTCAGAGATATCTTGATTTAATTATGAACGAAGATTCAAGAGCAGTATTTGTTAAGCGTTCTAAGATTATTAGAGAAATCAGAAACTTCCTTGCTGATAGAGATTTCATGGAAGTAGAGACACCTATGCTTGTTCATAACGCTGGTGGTGCTGCTGCTAGACCATTTGAAACTCACTATAACTCACTTGATGAAGATGTTAAGCTCCGTATTTCTCTTGAGCTTTACTTAAAGAGACTTATCGTTGGTGGTTTAGAGAGAGTATTCGAAATCGGTAGAGTATTTAGAAATGAAGGTGTTGATACACGTCATAACCCTGAATTTACTCTTATGGAGTTATATCAGGCATATACAGATTACGAAGGTATGATGGAACTTACAGAGTCTATGTTCCGTTACTTAGCTGAGAAGGTTTGTGGTTCTACTAAGATCACATACCAGGGTAAGGAAATCGACCTTGGTAAGCCATTTGCAAGAATGACTATGACAGAGGCTGTAAAGAAGTATGCTGGTGTTGATTTTGATGAAGTTGCTGATGATGAGGCAGCTAAGGCTTTAGCTACTGAAAGAGGAATTGCTTTTGAAGAATTCCATAAGAAGGGTGATATCCTTAACTTATTCTTCGAGGAATATGTTGAAGAGAACTTAATTCAGCCAACATTTATTACAGATCATCCAATTGAAATTTCTCCATTAACTAAGAAGAAGCCTACAGACCCTTCTAAGGTAGAACGTTTCGAGCTCTTCTGTAATACATGGGAAATGTGTAATGCATACTCAGAATTAAATGATCCTATTGATCAGCGTGAGCGTTTCGCAGCACAGGATGCTAATGCAGCAGCTGGTGATGATGAAGCAGAACATACAGATGAAGACTTCTTAAATGCCCTTGAAATCGGTATGCCACCTACAGGCGGTATCGGTTACGGTATTGATAGATTAACAATGCTCTTAACAGATAGCCCAGCTATTAGAGATGTACTTCTCTTCCCAACACTTAAGAGCCTTAATCCAACAAAGTCTAGCTCATCTTCAGCTAATAACAATAATGGTTTCTTTACACCAAATAGTCAGATTGATTTTAGCAATGTAGCTGTTGAGCCATTATTTGAAGAGGATGTTGATTTTGATACATTTAGCAAGTCAGACTTTAGAGCAGTTAAGGTTAAGGCTTGTGTTGCAGTTCCAAAGTCTAAGAAGTTATTACAGTTCACATTAGATGATGGTACAGGTACAGATAGAACAATTCTTTCAGGTATTCATGCTTACTATGAACCAGAAGAACTTGTTGGAAAGACACTTGTAGCTATTACAAATCTTCCACCAAGAAAGATGATGGGTATTGAATCATGCGGTATGTTATTATCAGCAGTTAATAACATTAAGAACTCAGAAGATGAAGAACTTCACCTTCTTATGATTGATAACCACATTCCTGCTGGTGCTAAGTTATACTAATTTGGGATAAAGATATTAGATAGTTCTATTTGATCAGCGTTAGCGTTTCGCAGCACAGGATGCTAATGCAGCAGCTGGTGATGATGAAGCAGAACATACAGATGAAGACCGTGAAGAAATAAAATCTAAGGGACCACTTTCTCGAAAAATATTTCGAGAGGGTGGTCCCTTTTTGCGTTACAGGGCTTTGCATATCAAAAAATTGTTTTACTTAAGTAAATATACACACTATAGGAGTGTAGCGTGTATATTTACTCCAATTTATGTTGCAATTGAGTAGAGGATATCCTATAATTAAAGTAAACATACACACAAGGACAATATAGTGTGTATATTTACTTTAAAGGAGGATGGATATGATTCTTACATACAATGAATGTATAGATAAATATGGGAGCGACTATAGACTTAAAAAAGAGATCCTTAGTGGAAATATCTTCATGAAAGAAAAGGGAATATATTCTACTAGACGTAATATATCAGATATTGAAGTAATAATGAGAAAATATCCTAAAGCTGTATTTACTGATAAGAGTGCATATTATTATCACTCTCTTTCAGATGTCATTCCTGATTATTTTCATCTTGCTACAAAGAGGGAAGATAGTCGGATAAGAGATAGTCGCGTAAAACAATCTTTTTTAAAGGATGAATTTTTTGAGGCTGGCATTGAAGAGATGCAATATAATAATATATCCATCAGGATATATAATAGGGAACGCATGCTGGTAGAATTGATGAGATTTAGGTCCAAAATACCTTTTGACTATTATAAAGAAATCATTCAAAATTATCGACGTATCACCGAAGAAATGGATTTTGGTCTTGTAGAAGATTATGCCTACATGTTCCATAAAGGCGAAATTATTATGAATCAGATACAGATGGAGGTTCTTTGATATAAATGAATTTACATGATGAAGTAGAAAAGATTAAAGGTGAAGGGTATAGTGAAGCAAATGCTGAAGCTAAGCTATGCCAGGATATAGTGCTTAAAGCAATTGCAGAGAGTGGAATGGGGAGAAATGCCACGATTAAGGGCGGTGTTGTAATGCGCAGTATTTCTAAGAATGCCAGACGTGCTACGCAGGATCTTGACCTTGATTTTATAAGATATTCAATTTCGGATGATTCTATTAAAAGATTTATAGGAAAGCTGAACTGTCTTGATAGCTTAAAGATTGATATTGCAGGAAACATCACAGAACTTAATCATCAGGACTACAAGGGGAAAAGGATTACACTAACCGTTGAAGATACAGAAGGAACAATGCTTTCCCTTAAGATGGATATAGGTGTTCATGCTGATCTTAACCTTGAACAGGAAGAATATGCTTTTGATGTAGGCTTCCAGGATGATGCAGTCAGCCTTTTGATTAATTCCAGACATCAGATGATTACTGAGAAATTGAAATCACTTGTGAGATTTGGAAGCCGTTCTACAAGATATAAAGATGTGTTTGATATTTATTATCTGAAGGAAGAGGTTGATGTTGATAAACTTAGGGGTTGTATTGAAAAATACATTTTCGCCGATAATACTCTGAGAAATGTCACTTCGATGGATGAAGTGGTAAAGAGGGTTGAGCGAGTTTTTGCTAATAAGAAATATCTAAGTGATCTTGAAAAGTCTGGTAAAAATTGGCTTGGAGTGTCAACAGATACGGTGCTAAAACAAGATGTGGATTTTCTAAAAAGTATTTAGGTAAAGAATGGAATAATTGGTCTGACAGCGTCTGACTAATTGGATAAGAGGAGTGGCTTGATGCTGGAAGAGAAGGCGGAGAGAAATGAAAACAAATTGACAACATTTCTTCCAATAAACACGAAGATTGTCAAAGGATTATAAGTTGTTAGCGAAAAATTCAGCATAGAAATTTAGGACTCTAAGGGACCACTTTCTTGAAAGAAATTTCGAGAAGGTGGTCCCTTTTTTGCGTTACAGGGCTTTGCACATCTTATGTGAAAGCCATTTTATTTCCATGAAAATCTCCATAAAGCTGACATTTTAGATGTTATTCCAAAGATGAATATCATGATATTTATTTTATTCATTAGCGAAAATCAGGTAAAGGATTTAATATAAAATTAGGAAGGAGAAATAAGATGGAAACAAAGAAAATTCTTGAAAACCTTTCAGATATGGGCTGTGACTATAAACAAATATGTTTCATGAAGAAAATGTATGAAGAAGGTGATATCGATACGCTCCTTCGAGACTTACGGAAATGCCGTTGTCATCTTATGGATGAACTTCATGCCAGCCAGAAAAGAATTGATAATATGGATTTTTTGATAAGACAGATTCAGAAAGAAAAATAATTTAGGAGGTTGATGAAATGATTAAAAAAGAAGATTTAAAGCTAGTAACAGAGTGGGATAAGACATTTAAGAAAAGTGATAAGGTAGATCACAGTAAAGTTACATTTGTAAACAGATACGGAATTACCCTTGCGGCAGATATGTATGTGCCAAAGAATGCAGAAGGTAAGCTCCCTGCAATTGCAGTATGTGGACCTTTCGGTGCAGTTAAAGAGCAGTGCTCAGGTCTCTATGCTCAGACAATGGCAGAGAGAGGATTCTTAACAATAGCATTTGATCCATCATTTACAGGAGAGTCTGGTGGAACTGTGAGATATATGGCATCTCCTGATATCAACACAGAAGATTTCATGGCAGCTGTAGATTTCCTTTCATTAAATGAGAAGGTTGATCCTGACAGAATAGGAATCATCGGTATTTGTGGATGGGGCGGAATGTCAATAAACACAGCAGCTCTTGATACAAGAATAAAAGCTACAGCAGCTATGACAATGTATGACATGACTAGAGTAAACGCTAAGGGATATTTTGACTCAGAGGACAGCGAGGAAGCAAGATATCAGATGAAAGCTGCTATGTGTGCTCAGAGACTTGAGGACCTTAAGGCTGGTGAATATAAGCTTGGTGGTGGAGTTGTAGATCCACTCCCTGAGGATGCGCCTTTCTTTGTAAAAGATTACTATGACTACTACAAGACTGACAGAGGTTATCATAAGAGAAGTCTTAATTCCAACGGCGGTTGGAATGTGATCGGCTGTGAGTCATTTGTTAATCAGCCAATCCTTAAATACAGCAATGAGATCAGAAGTGCAGTTTTACTTGTACATGGAGAAAAGGCTCATTCATGTTATTTCTCAAAGGATGCTTATGCAGATATGATTAAAGATAGCAAGTACGCAGATAATAA
>NZ_JAEEVD010000083.1:0-5718 GCF_016290755.1 Lachnospira sp. | reverse complement strand
TAAGCATCAGGATGTTACGCCACTATGATGATATCGGACTTTTGAAACCGGCAGAAATAGATGATTTCACCGGGTACCGTTATTATCGTGAGGAACAGCTTTTTACCATCGGGAGGATAACGTCACTTAAGGATATGGGCTTTGCACTTGCAGATATCATCAAGATCCTTGAGAACTACGATGATAAAGAAAAGATGGATGCCTTTCTGTCAGAGAGGCAGAAAGAGCTTTCAAAGCTTTCCAAAGAAACGGAGTACAAACTGATGCTTCTGGAAACAGCCAGAAAGAGGCTGAGGAAGGAACAGAATATGAGTTTTGATGTAACAGTAAAAACAATAGCGGAGAGATATGCGGCTACGGTTCAGATGGTGGTTCCTCACTATGAGGATGAAGGAATGCTCTGGAATACAATGATGAGCGAATGCAAGGATCTTGTACCGGCAGACCCGTGCCTTGCGGCGGCAGAGTTCCTCGATCCCGAGTACAAGGAAGAAAATGTTGAGATCATTGCGTGGATGACCGTGAATGGTTCTTATAACGATACGGAACATGTGAAGTTTAAAAATCTTCCTGCAGTAAAGGTTGCAAGTTGTATCATTAAAGGCAGCTACGACCAGATGGGTGAGGCATATGCGACTGTGGCGTCATGGATCAAAGAAAACGGTTACAAAATGAATGGACCTATGTTTAATATCTATCATGTGAGTCCTGCACAGACACAGAATCCTGATGAGTATGTAACGGAAGCTTGTTTTCCTATTGAGTAAATACTGTCTATGCCAAGGAGCTTAAGTGTTCCTTGGCATATTATTGAAAGGAGCGGTCATGGAATATATCCGGGTAACAAAAGATAATATCGAAAAAGAGCATATTTGCTGTGCAATATCTAATAATAATGATGTTCAGGTTTCTTCTAAGAAAGCATGGCTTTCGGAGAGGTTTGATGAAGGACTTGTTTTCCTAAAGAGCGTAGAGCGCGGAAAGTGCTTTATCGAATATATCCCGGCGGAAAACGCATGGATTCCGATAGAAGCAGATGGATATATGTACATTGACTGTCTCTGGGTGTCTGGGGCTTTCAAAGGACATGGATATTCTACAGATTTACTTACCGCCTGCATCGAGGATAGTAAGGAAAAGGGGAAAAAAGGGCTTTGTATTCTTTGCGCTTCAAAGAAGAAACCGTTTCTGGCTGATCCGAAGTTTCTGAAGTACAAAGGATTTGTCGTGAGCGATGAAGCTGATAATGGTATTCAGCTCTGGTATATGCCATTCGATAAAAATGCAAAAGCTCCGGTGTTTAAGGAATGTGCAAAACATCCGCATATAGAAGAGCAGGGATATGTTCTGTACTATACGAATCAGTGCCCGTTCAATGCAAAATATGTTCCGGTTTTGGAGCAGACGGCAAAAGAAAATGGTATTGCATTCAAGGCAATACATCTTGAAAGCAAAGAAGAAGCACAGAATGCACCGACACCAATCACGAATTATGCGTTATTCCATGATGGGGAGTATGTTACAAACGAGCAAATGAACGAGAAGAAATTCTTAAAACTTACAGGAAAGTGATATTCGTATTAACCGGAATACAATGTAGACTGACAAATCGGCAGTTTGTAGGGCTTTTCTATAAGAGAAAGAACTCGATAAATTCAAATTTATAGATATTAGTATTTGATGAAAAGGATTAAAAAAATATGCTGCCATCAGGCAGCATATTTTTTTATTTTACAACGTTATCTATTAATTTGTCTTTCTTATCAAATTGTAAATCTTCAAGTTCTGCATCTGATAGTGGTAGGAACTTGATGATGAAAACACCATTCTTAAGTTCGAAACTTTCAATAGCAATTTTGTTGTCTACGAATTCCTGAAGACTATCTTGGATAAGCTGGAGATTCTTCTTTTTATTCTTCAACTTAAATCTTACAATCTTCTGGAAATATGTGTAGCTGTATTCACCCACCTTGTTTTCCTGGTTTGCAATCTGTTCCTGCTTCATTGCGTAGCAGATGATCTTTGAAAGATTGTTCTGTAAAACATCATAAGAAGCAGAAGTAATAGAGATAAGCTTCTTCTTAATGATGGCATTACTTAAAACTTCTCCGAACTGAGCAATGGCATAAGGTCTTTCAGCATCTTCTTTAATAACAATATTATCGAAGAGGTTGAAGAAAATCTTACTTCCATCTGACTCGTAGAAGAAGTTATATTCTACAAGCTTGCGGCAAGAATTTGAAATCTTGTTAAGAACATTCTTACCTACATGATAATTTACAACTTCCTTACCTAAAGTATTCAAATCCACAATTACGGATTTCTCTCTTGAGAACTCCTGCATATTGATATTGGAAATGAAAGCATTAACAAGTTTTAAGTCGTTAGTGTCCATGGCCTTAGGTGGATTAAGTTTACCTGAGTTAACATGAACCTCTAGAAGTTCAGTTCCATTTTCATCAGTGATGATTTCTTGTAAAATATTCTCTGATGCTTCGTTCATCATAAGTGTAAAGGATGATGGACTAAAGAGTGGTTTATCAACTAACTCCGCTGGGAACTGACGTAAATATGAATCAATGTTACCAGCAAGCTCTGACTCAATATATTTCCAAGAACTAATAATTACATCATTCTTAAGAGAGTTGTAAATTGACTTATCTGTAAATGATGAAATTCCAGGGAAATTTATGAGTAAACTGTTTGAGTCGTTCTTCCATTCAGTAGCTGCATTTTTACGATCCTCAATAATTTCTGGAATATCTTTATCTCCGAAAATATCAGCATACTTATCGATAGCTATAGTCTTGGCCATCTGGATATCATTAGCAAGTGGATGCTTTGGATCATCAATGCTCATTGTGTTAATGTCGTTGATGTAATTCTTATACCAACGAGCTCTTTTCTGTAATCTCGATTTTTTGATTTTATTAATAATGGGAATTAAATCATCTCTACTGGTCTTACCTTCAAGATGTTCCATTAAAGCTTCATCTATTAATTCAGCAACATTATCAGCTTTGAAACCTTTATAGACTGACTTCTTTTTGTTGAAGTAATCAATAATAAGCGGATCAATATGGTTAGCTAACTCTTCGATGAATCTTCTTGAATATTGTTCCATTAACTTACCCCCGTCTAAATAATACGTAAATAATAAAACGCTCTTACTATTATATTTGATTCCCGATATAAAATCAATTAATTTTATTCACAGCCAAAATGGTGAAATGTGCATAAACACAAGCTTTGTTGTGGATAACTTATAAATAATATTATTGATATAAAACTCTGAACTCAGTTCAAAATTTTTTTTTTCTTTAATTACTATTTTGTTTGAGTTTTATTTGATTTCGAGATAAGTTGAGGGATTTGTTTTTTTGAAAATGCTTGACATATGTCGTCAATGTATGACAAAATTAACTTATACTACTACTGCTTTAGGAGGTGTTTTCTATTAACAAAGTCAATTTAGATATCAGCAAAGAATTCAATGACAAGATTTGGATTTACTTTGAAACTAATTTAAAAGCAAGAACAAGAAAGGAATACTACAATGTTGTGGCACATTTTACAAAGTGTGTTGGCCACGATCCTTACAACTTAAGTCTTGAGGATACTAAGAAGTTTTACGAGGATTTAATTAAGAAGATCAACAGTGAGAAATTGTCCTACAGTACTGCTGTTATGCGATATTCTGTAATGCGTTCGATTTGCGATTTTATAGAGAATTACAGAATAAATCATGGTGAGGAATACACTAATTATTTTAGAGAGTTTAGCCTTCCAGAGCAGGACAAAACCATAAAAGAAGAGGATTTGCCAAGCCTAAAAGAGGTTGACTTGGTTTTAAATAAATGTTTAGAATGTAATGACTATAAGGCCTTTACTATATTTTCCTTATGTCTTAAACTAGGGCTTACAAACACAGAAGTTTGTCATTTGGCTTTTGAAAATGTATTGCTTGTGGATGATGAGCACTTAGCCATCAGCCTAACATCAAGCGGAAATTCTAGCAGAAAGATTACACGAATCCTTGAGCTTGATAAAGACCTTTCAGAAATTCTTGATAAGTATATCAAGGACTATGAAATAACTGCCGGCCCGCTATTTTACAATAACAGAGGCAATCAAATAAAGATGCGTGACACAGAGCGTTTACTTTTAAAGTATATTGACATGATAAACACTGAGGGCAGCGAGGCTGTAATGGCAAGTAAAAAAACTGACACAAAGACTATAAAGGCAAGCAAAAAGAGCGACACAAAGCTTGTAATCAAGCCTTTCACTATGCAGAGCCTTCGCCATATCGCAATGATTATGCTACTTAAAGGCAATGTAAGTAAGAAAAATGTAGCTAAATTTGGTGGTATAACAACAAAATGGATGAATCGCTACGAAAGAATTGTAAATAAGAATGACGTTGACACTAACGGAGAGATGTCCATTTTATCAATAAAGACAGGATATTAATAAAATAAAAAAGGAGAGAAAAATGAAAGACTTAAAGGAAATCAAACCATACCAGCATCAAGTGCAGTACTACGAAACAGATCAAATGGGAATTGCCCACCACAGCAATTACATTAGATGGTTTGAGGAAGCAAGATCATATATTTTAACAGAAATTGGAATGGGATATGAGAAGATGGAAGAAATGGGAATTATAAGTCCCGTTCTATCAGTTTCAGCAAAATATAGAACAATGACGCATTATTATGACATTGTAAATGTAGCTTTAGAGGTTACTAAGTACAACGGAATCAAATTAGCCATTAAATATACAATTTCAGATTCAAAAACAGGTGAAATTAGATGTGTTGGAAGCTCAGAGCATTGCTTCCTGGATAAAAGTGGCAAGCCAATCTCTCTAAAAAGAACTTATCCAGAGATAGATGCCATATTAGAGAAATTTAACGAAATTAAAGAAGCATAAACAAAAGAACTAATTTTTTTAAGGGGGCAAGTATATGACACATATATAAGTGTCATATACTTGACGACTTGCTATTGTCACATACTTGACACACTTAATAATTATAAATGTTGTCACATACTTGACACTTTTGGGGCGTCACATACTTGACAACGTGTAGGTGTCACATACTTGACAACATATAAAAGGCAAAAAGTGTGTCACATACTTGACGACTTATTATGTGCTTATAATGTGTTTATATGTTCTAAAAAGTATAGAATTTGTTCTGCGGATATATACTTTGGATGAATATATTTTGTTCTAAAAATCTTAAAGCAATTTCCATTTTTTTCAAAAAAATAAATTCAAAAAACAGGGTGGATTTTTATTAAAAAATTTTATGTGCGTGAATTTGCTACTATGTTATGACTTAACGCAAATTTTCCTAGACAGAACTTCTTATAACGATTACATTAAGAAAAAAATTTTTCCCTTATATATCCTATCTTTTGTATTGGATAGATTTTGAATATCCCATTATGATTATCATGTGTTGTCAAGTATGTGACAATGGGTTTGTTGGGTGTCAAGTATGTGACAACATTGATTAAGGTGTCAAGTATGTGACAACACCATAAAAAATTTTATGACAATGTGGCAAATGGCATTGTGTATTATACTCAATTCAATTCTTAACCTCGAACTTCTATATTTGTTTTAGAAAAAGGTATAAGGAGGTGTATAATTTTCTAGAACTTATCCTTGATAAGAAGATAGAAAAAAATATAATACAAAAGATA
>NZ_JAEEVD010000006.1:0-76601 GCF_016290755.1 Lachnospira sp. | reverse complement strand
ACAAGCTCCGACTGAGTTAAACGCTCCGCGAGGATGCGCACGGATTCGGACAGGAATTTGTCTGCTGAAGCAGACCCGAATCCGGCGCGCAAGACTCGCGAGCGAGTCTTGACTATAGAAACCTTACACATAAACTAAATAAAAGTTTAAAAGCCCGATCTATGATAGATTGGGCTTTTTTTAATGGTTAAATTCTTTACCTGTTAAATGTATTGTGATAAAATGAATTTAAGATTTTAGGAGATGGTAAAAGTGAATATGAGTAGAAAAAAAGGGATTTTAACAGTTCTTTTGGCTCTTGTTTTAGTTTTTGTATCCCTAGATTTTGGCTTTTGCTATAAGAAGGTATTAGCAGACAATGATGCAACTGTAAGCATTGATAAGTCAAATTCTTGGGAATCAAACGGCGAGTATTTTGCGCAGTTTAACATTACAATAACTAACAATTCGTCAAAAAGACTAACAGATTGGCAGTTAAAGTTAGATAAGGGTTCTTTTAGCCTTAGCCAATCTTGGTGCTGTAGTATCACTGATTGCGGAAGTTACTGGCAGATAAGTCCAGAGTCTTACAATCAAGTGATTGAAGCTTCTATGAGTATTTCTAACGTCGGCTTAATTCTTAGTTCTAGTGGGGAGACAAGTCTTGGAAATGTAACTATTGTAACAAGTTATGAGACAACTTCTTCCACAAATCCAACAAGTTCTAGTAATGAATCAAATAACACCACAAACACCACAGCTACTGATTCAACTAGTGACTCTAATGGAAGTATAACTAATGCAGCTAATGAGCAGCTAAGCGAGCCTGTGGCAGAGGAAAATCAAGAAGGGGAGCTCTTAGATTGTGGCAAATGTGCACTAATCGGGGCAGAACTACATTTTCCATATGCTAATGGAGCCTTGGCTTCAGCGAAAACTGCAATTGATTATTCTAATGAATCTAAGGAATTAGTGGCAAAGGAAAGAGAAAGTACAGAAGCTACAACTAATGAAGAAGAGGTGACTACTGGAGTCGTTGCCTTAGAAGACACAAAAAGCGCAGATAGCGCAGTTACAAATAATGAAGAAACAGCAAATTCAGGGGATAACAGTCAAATCACATATGGATCTGCAAGAATTCCAACAGGCAGAGTGAGAGTTTCGGGAAGCCATTTGGTGGATTCAAGCGGAAGCCAAGTGCAGTTAAGAGGGGTTAGCACACATGGAATATCCTGGTTTCCAGAGTATTTAAACAGTGCGGCACTTTCGACTTTAAAGAATGACTGGGGCATCAACGTGATTCGAATTGCCATGTACCCTAAGGAATACGCTGGTTATTTATCAGGTGGGGATAAGGAAAGTCTAAAATCCAAAATCGATGAAGGGGTTAAAGCGGCAGCCAATCTAGGTTTGTACGTAATTATTGATTGGCATGTTCTAAATTATAATCCTAATGAAACCAATGACGAAGCTATTGATTTCTTTAAAGAAATGTCTAGTAAATACAAAGATTATGAAAATGTAATTTATGAGATTTGTAATGAACCAGTTGGAGCAGAGTGGTCAAGTCAGATAAAGCCTTACGCTGAAAGCGTTATTTCAGCTATTAGGGAAAATGATTCTCAGGCCCTAATTATTGTTGGCACCAACACTTGGTCGCAGGACGTAGATGCAGTTGTAGGCAATACTATTGATGATGCAAATGTGTGCTATAGCCTACATTTTTACGCTGCAACTCATAAAGAAGCAATACAAAATAAGTTAAAATA
This sequence comes from Lachnospira sp., assembly GCF_016290755.1. Taxonomy (NCBI): domain Bacteria; kingdom Bacillati; phylum Bacillota; class Clostridia; order Lachnospirales; family Lachnospiraceae; genus Lachnospira; species Lachnospira sp. The sequence continues at coordinate 74,853 of NZ_JAEEVD010000006.1, read as the reverse complement.
CGCCATTAATAACGGAGTTCCTGTATTTGTATCTGAATGTAGCATTTGTGATGCTTCAGGTTCAGGTGGAATTGATTATACATGGGCAAATTCGTGGCTTAATTTACTAAACGAAAACAATATAAGTTACATAGCTTGGAGCCTTTGCAATAAGCAAGAAACTTCAGCTCTAATTAAGTCTTCTTGTTCAAAAACAAGCGGTTGGAGTGAAGATGATTATAGTGATGCGGGAAAGTGGTTTATGAAAGCTATAAAAAATCAGTAAATGTCCCTTTTGTTCAAAAAATAATTTTGAAAATATTGGACATTTTGTTTACAAAAGTTTTCAATGAGACTATACTATGCAATGTTGTGTCAAGATAGATAGGAGGCTTATGGACGTAAAATTAATTGCTCTAGATTTAGATGGAACAACACTGAATAATAATGGAAAATTATCCGAAGAAACAAAAGATGCTTTAATGACTGCCATGGATAATGGAGTTAATGTGTGTATTGCTAGTGGACGCGCATTTGATGCTCTTCCAGAAGAAGTGTTAAAAGTTCCTGGCATTGAATATGCAATTACAAGTAATGGAGCGGCTATCTATAAAGTTAAGAACAAGGAGCTGATAAAGGCTTATAAATTATTAGCGAGTTCTGTGGATTTAATTTTAAGCATGTCTAAAAAATACAAAGAAATAACATTTGAGTGCTTTATTAATGGAACGGCCTACGCACAAAAGGATTATATTGAGAATCCTCTTATCGTAGGAGATAAAGTACGTTCGGTAGAATACATAAGAAAAACAAGACATCCAATTGATAACATTGTAGAGTTTATCTCAGAAAATAAAGACAATTTAGATTGTATGAATATAATACTAGGAGACTTTGATGTTAGGGAAAAGATTATAGATGAGATAAAATCTTTAACATCCGATGTTTATATTACAAGTGCTAGTCCTGTAATGCTTGAGTTTTCCTATAAGGATTGCGGAAAAGCGTCAGGTCTTAAATTCCTTTCAGAGTACTTAGGGATTGATAGGGATTTAATAGCAGCATTTGGTGATGCAGATAACGACATAGATATGATCAAATTTGCGGGAGCAGGCGTAGCAGTAGCTAATGCCAATGATGCTCTTAAAAAAGAAGCTGATTATATAACACTTTCCAATGACGAGGATGGTGTAGTTTATGCACTTAAAAATATCCTCGAAATTATTTAACTTGAAAACTTAGACTTGAAAATTTGGAGGACAACTATGAAGTTTGGCAAATTATTTGAAGTGGTAAAGGGCTTTTTGTCTGTTTACTATAAGCAAAGTTTGATTGGACTTGCAGCAGCGGCAGTTACGGCAACAGCAGTAACGGGAACTGTAATAGCAGTTAATTCTAATAGTTCAAAGGTTGTAGCAGAGGAAACTAGCGAGGCTACAATGGAAACAGAAGAGATTACTGAAAATGAAGAGACAACAGAAGAGACATTAGAAGAGACAACAGAAGTGGCAGCAGATACTGTAACCGAGGAAGACACAACAGTAACAGAAGAAAAGATACTTGATATGATAGCAAGTGGAAATGTAGAAGTTATTCCGATAGAAGAACTAGAAGTAGCTGAAGTGGATACTTCTAATAAAAGCGAAGTAATGGGTGGTAACGTAGAAGTTGTTGATGATTCAGAAGCAATGGTAGCAACTCCAGCACCAGCTGCAACAACATCAGAAACACAAGCTCCAACAAGTGGGGCAACTCAGAGTCAAGAGACAACAAATCAAGAAACAACAACATCACAGGAAACAAGTTCGTCACAACAAGAAACTACAACACAGGCGCCTACAACTACAGAGGCAGCAACAACACCAACTAGGACAGAATATGCAACTATTGTAAATGGAATAGATGTATCTAAGTGGCAGGGATCTATTGATTGGAATCAGGTTAAGAACTCTGGTATTAGTTTTGTAATTATCAAGTGTGGTGGTCGTTCTATAGGTGATGGTGGATTGTATGAAGATTCATGCTTTAGACAGAATATCCAAGGTGCACTTAATGCTGGATTAAAAGTGGGAGTTTATTTCTTCTCACAGGCAACTTCTGTAACAGAAGCCTATGAAGAAGCTTCCCTATGTATAGATTTAATTAAAGATTATAATATTACATATCCAGTAGCCTTTGACTGGGAATCAGCAAGTGGTTACAGAGTAGCTTCAGCTAATTTAAGTACTACAGCTTTAACAGAGATTTGTGAAACATTTGCAGATACAGTAAAAAGTTATGGCTATACACCAATGATTTATTTTAATAGAAATGATTGGAGAAATGCAGTTAATACATCTGTACTTACAAGTAAGTATAAGGTATGGCTTGCAACATATCTTTATAAATATCAAAACACAGATGCAACATGGCAGCAGGGTGATAGCTTATTAAGTTATAGTGATATTCCTTATTGCATGTGGCAGTATAAATCTACAGGTAGGGTAGCAGGTATTAGTGGAAACGTTGATATGGATATAGCCCTGTTTGATTATAATTGATGAATATTAGGATATTTAATTAGAATAAAAAAGGCGCAGTAGACTGTTTTAGGATAGTAAACTGTGCCTTTTAATTTATTGTAAAAAAATTTATAAATTAATTTGACAAAAAAATTAAATCATGATACTATGTTATTGTTCTGCAGAACAAAAAAGCACTAATCAAGGGAAAGCTGGAAACTAAATCTTGATTAGTGCAAGCGTACTATAAAAGTAGTACTCGGACATCGTACTACTTTTATTGAAAAAAATCAATAGTTAAGGAGGTAGACAATGTTTATTGCAAAATTAACATCTGCTGGAGTAATTACAGGTGCTAATGCTTCGGTTGTTATTGCAGCAATTAATGCTGGTGCTACAGCAACTAGTATTATTGCACTAATTGGTGGTGGTGGAATAACTGCTTATATTGTAAAAAAAGCATTTCAAACTGGCATTAAGAAAGTGATTATTGCTGCATAGAATAATTACTAATAAGAATTTCGGGTCTACATTTAAATATGTAGACCTTTTTATTATAAAAAATGGAGGACTAGATATGAAGAATCTGGCAGTTAAAAGAGAAATTAGCCCCCAATCCATAATTTATTATTATATAAGCAAGATACCTAGATGCTTGATTTTAATGCTTATTGGCCTGGTAATAGCTTTTGCATTTAGTATTTATTCTATAAATCATGTAAACAGTACCTTTAAAATTATTAGTGAAGCCGATTTAAATGTTGGACTTGAACCAAAATTTATAAATATATTTTTGCATAATATTACCGTAGCTTTAATCATGATTATGGGACATATGTTTGGAAAATATATAAGTAAGATTATGCTAATAATAAATGGCGCTTTTTTGGGAATAGTTATTAGTTCTTACTTCATTTCAAATGTTTCAAAAATAATATTGTTATCTTTATTACCTCATTCAATTATAGAAATACCAGCTTTATTATTATCTGCAAGCTTTGGAATATATAAGGAATATAAATTTGAGAGAATGGAATATATAAAATTATTTTTGATTATAATCCTTATGTTTATGTTTGCGGCAATGCTTGAGGTAAATGTATCGTATCCTCTAGCTAATTATTGGGGAAATGGAGGTAATTAGTGAGATTATTATATTGGGAATATTATAGAAAAGTTAAAGAAAGATCTCTTTATGCATCTCTTTTTAAAAAAGTGTCTGTAAATATAATCATTTTTTTTCAAATAATAACTCTTATAATTGAAACGCTTTTATCAGTGATGTTTTGTAATTTTTTGTTTAATGGATATATAGGATTTATAGTTGAATTTGTGGTTATATTAATGTTTTATATATTAGATCTAAGGTCATCTAGCGTGGCAGTTAAAATGGCCCTTGAAAATCATGATAAACAAGATTACTTAAAAAGTATGTTTAATATAGATTATAGAAAATATGTAAGAAATGCATGTGTTGTTGAGTTGGTTTACAATATGTCTAGCTCATTAGCTATATATATGTGTTTATTATATTACATGATGTCTTTTTTATTCACAGAAAAAATTATTGTTTTAATTGCTGTTGCTTTAGTTTTTGTTATAGGAGCAGCTTTTGAATTATTTTTTATGATTTGGATTAATAAGACTAAGCATGTATATATAACTAAGTTTGTAAAAATTGGAATGTTTATTATAGCAATGACATTTGGTCAAATGCTTTCAAAATGGATATTAGCTTGTCCTTTTATTGATAAGGAAAATACAATAGAAAAACTTAATAGTTGGAGGTCTGATTTTTTCAATTATTTAGATGTCTATAATTTACAAGATTTTTTTCTTATCTTTTTAAAAAGCTTAGTAATAACATTTTTATTTCTGTTAATTTTTATGCTTATAAAGAAAGCTTTTACAGCGAATAAAGAAGAAATAAAATTATATGAGTTTAAAAACAGTAGCCTTTTTGATGCTAATTTTTTGGGAATAGTAGTTATATCCTTTGTTTTTGGCCTTCTAATAATGCCTGTTACAATGAAAAAATTAATAGAAAATAATAGACTTATATTTGAATTGCTATTAATAACATATGGTTTCTTTTATGTTTTCGATGATTATTTAGCGATTAATAATTGGGTATATATGGATTATGATGGAAATGCAATTCATCATTGGTTAGGGAATATTAATTTATTGCTTAAATATAAAGAAAAGAACTATATAAAAAGATGTATTTTACCTATAACTGTAATTTATATTATTATGAACATTTTCATTGTAAGGAATTTTTTGGATATTTTAATTGCTGTATCAAATTCCGTATATATTTTTATAATGGCGATACTTATGTTTTATGAATATAATCTTAGTGTTATAGATAAAGCTGCTCGTATTAATGAGAACTATGATGCAAATAAGTTTAGTGATAAACGCATTATTAATGAGACTGGTGTAGGCTTTAAAATTATGATAATAGGAATAGTTTATATTTTGCCCGTTGTTTTTTATGTTAGTGGAGAAATTAATTGCTTTGTTTTATTAGTATCGCAAATTGGTGTTTGCATTTTATGTTTATTTTATAGTATTTGGCAAAAAATCAAGCTTACTAATCTTTTGAAGGAAAGAAAATGGTTAATTGCACTATACGAGGAGGTTTAAATGAGTCTTTTAAAGATAAGTGGTTTATCAAAAAAATATGAGGATAAATGTGTTTTATCAAATGTAAATATAAATCTAAATAATAATAGGGTATATGGTTTACTAGGACCAAATGGAGCTGGTAAAACAACTCTTTTTAGATGTATTAGTGGCCTTTCATATATTGATGAAGGAAATATATCTATTAATATAAATGAAGACGAAAAGGATGTTATATATGTTTTTGAACAGCCTAATTTGTATGAATCTTTAACAGCTAGGGAACATTTAAAATTTGTTGCTTCTGTTAATAAGTTAAAGATTAATGAAGATGCGCTTTTAAAAAAATATATGGTTTATGAATATGCTGATAAGCCAATTAAAGATTGTTCTTTAGGCATGAAAAAAAGAATTCAGTTAATGTGTGCAATGGTTTTAGAACCTAAAGTGCTACTTTTAGATGAATATATTTCTGGCCTTGATCCTAAGGGTATTTTGCTAGTATCAGATTTAATAAAAGATTATGCTAAAGAGGGACATTTGGTAATAGTTTCAACACATATTCTTTCCCTTGCTGATAAACTTTGTGATTCTTTGATATTTATAAAAGATGGTGAAATTATTAATGAGACAGATGATTTTGAAGATATAATGGAAAATTATAAAGATATAGAAGAATACTATTTTTCTATTATTAATGCTGGCGAAAAATAACGTGTTGAAAAAATGCTAAAAAATGTGTAAAATAGATTGGATTGTCTTTTACAGTTCAATCTATTTTTTTAGTTGGATATAAGCGAGAGCTTATAAAATAGTTTAGGAGGATATTATGGATTATCAGAAGTTAGCTAATCTTTTATTTCCTGATGTAGAACATACACCAGAGTATTATGAAGAGAAATTCCCATATAGAAAGTTACCTAACGGTGCTGAAGTTACACGTATGGCTCCATCACCTACAGGTTTTATTCATTTAGGTAACCTTTACTCAGCATTAGCTGATGAAAGAATTGCTCATAGAAAGGGTGGAGTTTTTTATCTTCGTATTGAAGATACAGATGAAAAGCGTAAAGTAGACGGTGCCGTTGATATTATTATTAACGTTTTAAGATATTTTGATATTGAATTTGATGAGGGTGCAGGTTTCGATGATTCAGATCCTCGTAATGCTTATGGTCCTTATTTCCAGAGACAGAGAGTAGAGATTTATCATACATTTGCAAAATCATTAGTTGAAAGAGGTTTAGCTTATCCTTGTTTCGCAACTGAGGAAGAACTTGAAGAAATCAGACAGAAGCAGGAAGCTAATAAGGAACTTACAGGTTACTATGGCAAGTACGCTATTAGCCGTGATTTATCATACGAGACAATCGAAGAGAATATTAAGGCAGGTAAGCCTTATGTATTAAGACTTCGTTCACAGGGTAGCCCAGATAAGGAAATCACATTTGTTGATAGCATTAAGGGTGAAATTAAATTACCAGAGAACATTCACGATATCGTTCTTTTAAAGAAGGATGGTATTCCAACATATCACTTTGCTCATGCGATTGATGATCATTTCATGAGAACAACAACAGTTATTAGAGGTGGCGAGTGGTTATCATCAGTTCCTACACATTATGAATTATTCCATGTGTTAGGATTTAAGATGCCTAAGTATGCTCATACAGCTCATCTTATGAAGTTTGATGAAACAACTGGTGGTAAGAGAAAGTTATCTAAGAGAAAGGATCCAGAGTTAAGCCTTGATTATTACCGTAAAGATGGTTATCATCCATATACAATGAAGGTTTATCTTCTTACACTTCTTAACTCTAACTTTGAGGAATGGCATGACAAGTATCCTGATAAGGATATTAATGAATTCCCATTTACAGTTGAGAAGATGAGTGTTTCTGGTGCTCTTTTTGATAAGGAAAAGCTTCATAACATTTGTAAGAACGAGTTCTCTAAGTTATCAGAGGAAGATGTTTATGAATTCCTTTATAACTGGGCTATGGAAAATGAACCAGAGAAGGCTAAGATTTGGTTTGCCGATAAGGAAAAGATGCTTTCAATCCTTCGTTTATACATGGGTGTTGGTGCTAAGAGAAGAAGAAAGGATCTTATGTATGCTAGACAGATTCTTAACCTCTTTGATTACTTCTTTGGCATTGATGCAGTAACTGAACCATTTATTGAAGGTGGAGAAGTTGATATGAATGGTAAGGAAAAGGATGACTTTAGATTAGATTCTGAAGAAATCAGTAAGATCTTAACAGCTTACCTTGCTAAGTATGACCACAACGATGACAACTCTGCTTGGTTTAACAAGCTTAAGGAAATCGCTGATGAATTAGGATATGCATCAGATATGAAGGCTTATAAGGCTAATCCAGAGAACTTCAAGGGTTCAGTTTCAGATATTGCTGAAGCTGTAAGAATTGCAGTAACTGGCAGAGCTAACACACCTGACCTTTGGACTATTGTTCATATTATGGGTGAGGATGTAATGAGAGAAAAGATTCAGGCTTGTATTAAGTAAGATTAGTATAGAAAATTGAATAATGAAAATAAATGTTGAAAAGAAACGATAAATTCTCATAATATGTGAGGAGAAAATAGCCGCTTCGCGGATGTTTCTTTTTAATAAGGAATGTCAACAAATTAGCTAAAGCGAATTTGTCGACGTTTGTGGAGTGCACATCATTAGAATTGCCGTTGGCAATTAGATGTGCACGTGTAGCAAGGGATCTGCCCACTTCGTGGGCACCTCCTTTATGTGTGCAAGTACCTCAATATTTAATTATGAAGTACTTGCACACATCAAGCTGAAACTAAAGTTTCAGCTTGGGCCTTAAGGAATCCACCGCTTACGCGGTCCCCCTTAAGGCAAATTCAAGGAGTGCACATCATTAGAATTGCCGTTGGCAATTAGATGTGCACGTGTAATAAGGAATCCTCCCACTTCGTGGGTCCCTCCTTTTTACAATTGACAGTTCATTTGTACCATCCTGTCGTTAAATAAAACTAGGGCTAAATTCTGAATTTATGCCCCAGAAGTGTTTTACTCTGGGGCTTTATTTATTTTTAGTCTGATGGTACATGATAATTAGTGTTTTAGTAGTGTTATAAGGAGAAATTATTATGTATAGTGTGACAACAAAAGCTGAATTCGATGCGGCACATTTTCTTGCCGGTTACCCAGGTAAATGTAAGAATCTTCACGGTCATAGATGGAGTATTGAGGCAACTCTTAAGGGCGAGGAGCTTGATGAGCTTGGCATGTTAGTTGATTTTACTGACATTAAGAGAGACCTAAAGGAGATCTGCGATAATTTTGATCATAGTTTAATAATGAAGAAGGATAGTTTAAAGCCTGCAACTCTTGAAGCTTTAATGGATGAGGGCTTTAAGATTAACATTATGGATTTTATGCCAACTGCTGAAGGTTTTGCAAAGTTTTTCTTTGAGGAGTTAGAAAAGAAGAATTATCCTATCGTAGAAATTAAGGTATATGAGACACCAAAGAACTACGCAACATACACAAAGTAATAGTAGAAAAGGAATTGAATAAAATGGACATTAATTATGAGTTAACATTTCCTTTAGTAGAACATTTTATAAGTATTAATGGCGAGGGTAGAAGAGCAGGTCAGTTAGCACTTTTTATTAGACTTGCAGGATGTAACCTTGATTGTAGCTATTGCGATACTAAGTGGGCTAATAAAGCAGATGTTAAATTTGAGAAAAAGACAATAAGAGAAATCGTTGATATTGTTAAGAATTCTAATTGTAAAAATGTGACATTAACAGGTGGCGAACCTCTTTTAAAGAAGGATGTAGACCAACTTATTGCAGCTATTTTAGAGTTAGATGATATTAGACTTGAAATTGAAACAAACGGAAGTCAACCAATTAAGAAATATGATGATTGGAAGCGTCGTCCGGTTATGACACTTGATTATAAGCTTGCAAGTTCAGGTTGCGAGGCAGCCATGGATACAGAAAACTTTAACTATCTTCATAAGGAGGATTCAGTAAAGTTTGTTAGTGGCAGCAGAGCTGACCTTGAAAGAACACTTGAAATCATAACAAAATATGATTTAACTTCAAAAGCAAATTGTATTATAAGCCCTGTGTTTGGACAGATTGAACCAGTGGAAATCGTTGATTTTATGAAGGAGCATGAAATGAATGATGTCTTCTTACAGTTACAGATGCACAAAATCATCTGGGACCCAAACAAGCAAGGAGTTTAACCTGTCGTAATTTAGCGAAGCTAATTACGACCTAGCGTCAGCCCATCGCGAAGCGAATCTAATGGCTGATGTTCCCCCTGTCATAACTAGCGCAGCTAGTTGTGACCAAGCGTCAGCCCTTCGCGAAGCGAATCTAATGGCTGATGTTCCCCCCTATCGCAGTTAGCGAAGCTAACTACGACAAAATACATTAAAAAAGGAAGGTTAAGATTATGGTAGAGAAAAAAGAAAAAGCATTAGTACTATGTAGTGGTGGAATCGATAGTACAACATGTCTTGGTATGGCAGTGGATAAATATGGTAAGGAAAATGTTGTAGCTCTTTCAATTAGCTACGGACAGAAGCATGACAGAGAAGTAAAGAGCGCTAAAAAGGTCTGTGAATTTTACGGCGTTGAGCTCTACACTCTCGATTTAGCAAAGATTTTTACATATAGTAATTGTTCCCTTTTAAAGGGTTCTGAAGAAGAGATTCCAAAGGAAAGTTATGCCAAGCAGCTTGAAGAAACAGATGGAAAGCCAGTTTCAACTTACGTTCCATTTAGAAATGGTTTATTCCTTTCATCAGCAGCAAGTTTTGCTCTTTCTAAGGAATGTAGCGTAATTTACTATGGTGCACATGCAGATGATGCAGCAGGTAGCGCATACCCTGATTGCTCAACAGTATTTAACGATGCTATGAATAAGGCAATTTATGAGGGAAGTGGAAAGCAGGTAAAGATTGTTGCTCCATTTATTAATTCTCATAAGGCAGATGTAGTAAAGGAAGGCCTTAGACTTGGCGTTCCATATAAGTACACATGGAGCTGCTATGAAGGCAAGGATAAGCCATGTGGCGTTTGCGGTACATGTATTGATAGAGCGGAAGCTTTCAGACTTAACGGAGCCCCAGATCCAGCCTTAACATACGAGTTTGAAGATTAATTTATAGACTAATTTAAATACTAAACTATAATCATGGTAAAGATATCATACAGAAAGGTAGGCTAATTAGCCGGAGGTATAAAATGAGTACAACAAGAAAACCAGAAGAGAGAGAAAATGTTACATTATTAGGTCAGGCTGGCGTTAAGTATAAGTCAGACTACGCACCAGAAGTTTTAGAGACATTTGTTAATAAGCATCCAGGAAATGACTATTTTGTAAAGTTCAACTGTCCAGAGTTTACATCACTTTGCCCTATTACAGGACAGCCAGATTTTGCGACAATCTATATTTCCTACGTACCAGGAGAATTAATGGTGGAGAGTAAGTCACTTAAGCTTTACTTATTTAGCTTTAGAAACCATGGCGATTTCCACGAAGATTGCGTAAACATCATTATGAAGGATTTAATTAAGCTTATGGATCCTAAGTATATTGAGGTTTGGGGAAAATTCACTCCAAGAGGAGGAATTTCTATTGATCCTTACTGCAATTACGGTAAGAAGGGTACTAAGTGGGAAGAGGTTGCATTTGACAGATTAACTCACCACGACATGTATCCAGAGAAGGTTGATAATAGATAAGTTTCTTGTGGTTGCCCTCTTTATGTGCTATTATTTAGTTAGATATTTTGGAACAATATAATAGGGGTTAAATAGTAGAGGGTAATTTATGGAAGCTAAAAAAGCTAGTAAAAAGAGTCCTAAAAGTATTCGTAACCAAATGATGAGAGCAGCAACAATTCCAGCTGTTTTTATGCTTGTGATTATTGTGTTTGTTTCTCATGCTATGATGCGTAATGCTATTGATAATAACATTAAGCAGAACCTAATTGATTTTGCGAATACTGCAATTAACATGATGGATAGAGAGAATCCAGGAGACTACACTAAGGTGGGAGAAGAGGAGGTCGCAATTTATAAGGGTGAGACTCTTCTTAATAACAATTACGATTTAATTGATTCCTTGGTTGATGGAACTAACATGGGAATTACATTTTTTTATAATGACCTTAGAGTAATCTCAACTCTTAAATATAGTGACGGAGCGCGTATTGTAAGCATTGCTGCACACAGTAAAGTTAAAAAAGATGTACTAGAAAAAGGCAAGTCAAAGTTTTATAATAATGTCACTTTGAATGGAATCAATTACTATGCATATTATAAAGTTCTCTATAATTCAGATGGCTCTATTGCTGGAATGGTAGAGGTGGTTAAGCCTGCCAATCAGGTCAACACCTACATTTTACTAAAACTAATCCCAGTTTATATTATTGGAACTATCGGAATAATTATGATTGGCTTTATTAGTTATAAGAGCACAGGAAATTTCGTTTCTGTGATTTCTAAACTTGAGAAGCAATTTACTAAGGTATCTAAGGGTAAACTAGATGGCAGCCTAGATCCTAATATTTTGAATAGAAATGATGAATTTGGAAGTATGGCCAAGGCCGTTGTGAAAATGCAGACAGCCCTTAGGGCTATGATTGAACTCGATACTTTAACCCAGATTAACAATAGAAGGCGCGGTGATACAAGGCTTAGAAGCATTATTAACCGAGCTAGAGAAAAGGGAACTCAGTTCAATGTAGCAATTGGGGATATCGACTATTTCAAGAAAGTTAACGATACCTATGGACACGATGCGGGAGATGCAGTCTTAGTGGCTGTTGCCAACATTTTAAAGAAAGGAATGCAGGGCAGAGGCTTTGTTGCCCGTTGGGGTGGCGAAGAATTTCTAATCGTGTTTGATAGGATGGACTATGACTCATCAATTAAGCACCTAAATCGAATTCTTGATAGAATCAGAGCGGAGGTTGTTCACGTTAATGGTTATGAGATTTCTGTAACTATGTCCTTTGGGATTACTAGAGGTAAGGAAAACGACGAGAACAACTTAGTCATTAAGAGAGCCGACGAGCTCTTGTATACAGCTAAGTCCACAGGAAGAAATCAAGTTGTATCAGGATTTTAGCTAGATTATATATAAGGTGGATATACGGTTATGGAATGTAAACATATAGATATATCAGATGAGATATCTACAGCTATAAAATCAAAAACTCCAATAGTTGCCCTTGAAGTGGCATCGATTTTTCTTAACTTACAATATCCAGAGAATGTTGAATTGGTTAAGTCATTAATTAACGCAATTAAGGAGTATGGCGTAGTTCCAGCTCTTATGTATGTTGCGAATGGAAGAATAAAGGTAGGTTTATCGGATTCTGATATAGATTTTTTAGGTCATAATAGGGAAAATATATCTCGAATTAGTAAGCGAGACTTACCCATTGCACTTGCTGCTAATGAAACTGGCAATATGCTTTTATCTGCAGTTATTTACATAGCTTCAAAGGTAGGCATAAAGGTAGTTTCAGCCTCTTCAATTGCAGGTGTTAATAAGGAATTGCTAGAAGGCTTTGAAAGCTCTTATGATATTGAGTCTTTATCAGCAAGCAATGTGCTACTAGTATGTTCAGGCATTAGACCCGGTTATAACATCAAGGAAACTATGACAAAGCTTGAGGAAAAGGAAATTTATGTAGCTGGCTTTAAGACTGATTACTTACCAAGCTTTTATTACTCTAATTCAGATGTAAGACTTAGCTATAGACTTGAGACACCTCAGGCTATTGCTGTAAGTTACAATATTAAGAACGCCTTAGAGATTGATTCTTCTTACTTACTTTTAAATCCAGTTTCAAAAAGTCATGAGATAAATGAAGAAGACATTGAAAAGGCCATAACAGAGGCTTTTAATGAGGCAAGACAAAGAGATATTAAGGGTACAGATTTTAATGACTACATGTTTAGACGAGTAAGGGAGTTAACTAACGGTGCTAGTAAGACTTCATTTTTACATAACATCAATAGTAACGCTCAGCTTGCAGCTTGGATATCCTTTGCAATGTTTAAAGAAAGCACGCCACATGTGGTTAAGGCAAATGTATCTGATAACATAAAGAAGGTAGCAGACCCTATTCTTACTGCAAACTCTAATAATAATTCCTCTAAGATTATGGATTTTTATTTATGGCTCTTTGCAGTTAAGAGATTTGCTCAGACCTATGATGCTTGCAAGATGATTTTTAATAATCTTTCCCCTGAGCGTCAGGCTAGTTTAAAAGAGGAGTTTGAAAAAACTATAAGTTAAACAATTCATTGAAATAAAGTGTTTTTGTGTGATATAATTTCAAATGTATGTAGTAATATAGCATGTTTTCGAAAGAAGGCATGCTAAACTTATGGAAAAAAATTTGCGAGGAAATGACAATGGAATTATGGGATATCTATAATGTTAATAAAGAAAGAACAGGCAGAACCATGAAGCGTAACGATTGGAACATGCAGCCGGGAGACTATCACCTAACAGTACTTGGCGTAATTAAAAGACCTGATGGTAGATTTTTAATTACAAGAAGAGTACTTACAAAGGCTTGGGCTCCAGGGCATTGGGAAGTTTCCGGTGGTGCCGCTATGGCTGGTGAAGATTCCATCGATGCTGTAAGAAGAGAAATTAAAGAAGAGACAGGCATTGATGTAACTAATGCTAAGGGCGGTTACGTTTTTAGTTATAGAAGAGATAATCCTGAAGAGAAGGATAACTACTTCGTTGATATCTATCGATTTGAGATGGATGTTAAGGACGAGGATGTTAAGTTACAGGAAGAAGAGACACTAGGTTTTAAATTTGCTAGTTTAGATGAGATAAAGGAAATCGCTGATCGCGGCGAATTCTTACATTACGAAAGTATAAAGAAAGTTTTTGAAGATTAGAATTTAAGGACAAGTCATTTATTTTAATGGCCTGTCCTTTTTTTACTCTGCGTATGGGCAGAAATATATGGGGAGGCTTATATGATTAAGTACATTAAAAAATACTGGTGGGCAGCAGTTCTAGCCCCACTATTTATGATTGGGGAGGCCAGCATGGACCTCTTACAGCCAAGACTTATGAGTAAAATTGTAGATGAAGGTGTTCTTGGCCTTTCAAATAACGGTGTTGGTGACCTTGGACTAGTTATTAGACTGGGCCTTATGATGATTTTCTTTGTGTTTATTGGTGGTGTTTGTGGCATTATGTCCGGAATTTTTGCCAATATCGCAGGTCAGAATTTCGGTAATGATGTTAGAAAGGATTTGTTTAGTCGTATAATGGGCTTTTCATTTTCACAGACAGATGAATTCTCCACAGGCTCACTAATTACAAGGGTTACTAATGATGTAACTCAGGTGCAAAATTTCGTGCAGATGGCCCTTCGAGGTTTTGTTAGAACCTTTATTCTCTTTATTGGCGGCCTTTTTTGCATGCTTAGTCTAAACTTAAGTTTTGGCGTGGTTATTGGAATTTCTCTACCACTAATCTTGCTTTGCGTAGTATATTTTATTGCCAAGGCCAATCCTAAGTTCACAATTCTTCAAAAGAAACTAGACAACTTAAATAACGTTATGCAGGAAAATGTAGCAGGCTCTAGAGTTGTAAAGGCTTATGTTAGAGAGGATTACGAAAAGAAGAGATTTGGAAAATCCAACGATGAATTAGTAAATACCCAGCTTGACGTACTCTTACTTCTTTCTTACATGACTCCTATTATGAACGTGATTCTTAACTTTTCAGTGGTTGCCATTATTAAGGTGGGCCAGATTAATGTTATGAATGGCAGCGTCACACCGGGGGAGGTTATGGCGGCCATCACTTACGCATCACAGGTTCTTAATGCAGTTATGCGTATGAATATGATTTTCCAAAATGCATCTCGTGGTATGGCATCTGGAAAGAGAATTTTGGAGGTGCTAAATTGCCTTCCAGAAATTAAGGATGGAGATTTTGAAGGATTTAAGGGAGACGACGGAAGTGCAAGAGACGAAGAGAGGGATAAGAAGCCTGGTGATATTATTTTTGAAAATGTATCTTTTGCCTATCCTACACAAAAAGAGGATTTAATTATCAAGGACTTTAGTTTACATATAAGGCCGGGAGAAACCATTGGAATCCTTGGGGAGACAGGTTGTGGTAAGTCTAGCTTGGTAAATTTAATTCCTAGATTTTATGATGTAAGTTCAGGAAGGGTGCTAATTGATGGCGTGGATGTTAGAGACTACAAGCTAAAGGCCTTAAGAGATAAGATTGCTATCGCCCTTCAAAAAAGCGAAATCTTTAGTGAGACTATAAGAGAAAATATTTCTTGGGGTAAGAAAGATGCAGACTATGACAGAGTTATGCATGCTGCTAAGATGGCACAGGCCCTAGAGTTTATAGAGAATAAGCCAGAAGGAGTTGGCACAGTAGTAACTCAAGGGGGTACAAGTCTTTCTGGTGGACAGAAGCAAAGACTAGCTATTGCTAGAGCTGTAATTAAGGGGGCGGATATCCTTATATTTGATGATGCTAGCTCAGCCCTTGATTTAAAGACAGAGGCTAATCTATACAAGGCCTTAAAGGAAGAATATCCTAACACTACTAAGATTATTGTGGCTCAAAGAATCGCATCTGTTAAGGATGCAGATAGAATCGTAATTATAGATGAGGGCAAGTTATCAGCTGTGGGAAGTCACGAAGAATTGCTAAAGATAAGCCCAATTTATCAGGATATCTATAATTCACAGTTAGGGGGTGGCCAGATTGCAGAATAATACATCAAACCTTTCAAAACAGGCAGATATGAAAAACTACAATAATATGATGGGCGGCAAGGGTCCTAGAAATAGAGGAGCAGTGGTTGAGAAGGCTCAAAACACAGGAGTTACCCTAAAAAGACTAGTGAATTATTTTAAAAAAGAGTTAAATACTGTGGCTTTACTTTTGCTTGCAGTAGTAATCGTTGTAATTGCTAGTGTCTATGCCCCAAAGCTTCAAAGTAATGCCATTGATAGTATTACAGATGGAAACTACAAGGCAGTAGGACCAATCCTTGTTGTTATGCTAATTACCTATGGAATTTATAGCCTCTTTAGTTTTGTACAAACTAGACTTAGCGCCATGCTTAGCCAAAGGATTGTAAAGAGACTACGAGAGGATTTGTTTGATTGCATCGTTAACCTACCTATAAAGTACTTAGATGCCCACTCTCACGGTGACATTATGAGTAGAATGACTAATGATGTGGAAAATGTATCTACAACTATTTCCCAGAGTTTATCATCACTATTTTCCGGTATCCTTACAATTATAGGCACAGCCCTTATGATGATCTACTTATGTCCGGAGCTTGCTGCATTTTCCATAATCACAGTAATTCTTACTTTGCTTGCCACTAAGTATTTATCAAAGGCCATGAGAAAGTTTTACATGAAAAGACAGGTCTTACTTGGTAGCCTAAATGGTACTGTTGAAGAGATGATTACAGGCTACAAGACAGTAACAGCCTATAATAGACAGGAAGAGGTTTTAAAGGAATTTGCCAATACATCAAATAATCTTACAAGAGTTGGTATTGTGGCAGAGGTTTTAGGAAGTTCTATGGGACCAATTATGAATGTCATTAATAACATTGGTTTTGTAATTATTGCGGCCTTTGGTGGATATTTTGCCATAAATGGGGTGATTTCCGTTGGCGTAATCTCTGCCTTTATTGTCTATGCTAAGCAGTTTGGTAGACCTATTGATGAGCTTGCTAACATTTACGGCCAGATTCAGACAGCCATTGCCGGTGCTGAACGTGTCTTTGCCATAATGGATGAGCCAAAGGAGGATAAGTCAGGAACTAAGCTTATGGATTCTTCAAAGGGACTTATTAGCTTTAAAAATGTAAACTTTTCTTATGTGCCAGAAAAGCAGGTTTTATATGACTTTAACTTAGAGGTCAAGGCAGGGGAAAAGGTGGCATTAGTTGGTTCTACAGGTAGTGGTAAGACAACTGTGGTAAATCTATTAATGCGTTTTTACGATATAGATAGTGGCGAGATTTTAATTGATGGTGTGAATATAAAGGACATTGACTGTAATAATCTAAGAAAGAATACAGCCATAGTTCTACAGGATACAGTGCTTTTTGCAGATACTGTTAAGAATAATCTTAAGTACTCTAATTTAGAGGCTACAGATTTAGAGGTGGAAGAGGCTGCAAAACATAGTCATTGTAAGAACATGATAAATCATTTTAAGAATAAATACGACTTTAGATTAGCTAAGGAAGGACAAAACATTTCCCAAGGACAAAGACAGCTCTTAAGTATTGCTAGAGCTTTCCTTGCAAAGCCAAAGATTCTTATATTAGATGAGGCCACTTCTTCTGTAGATACAAGAACTGAAAAGAGAATTCAGGATGCCATGGTTAATCTTATGAAGGATAGAACTAGCCTTATAATTGCCCATAGACTATCAACTATTCAGGATGCCGATAAAATTGTGGTTATGGATCAGGGAAAAATCGTAGAAATAGGCAATCATAAGGAATTACTTAAGGCAAAGGGGCGTTATTACGAGCTTTATATGACTCAGTTTGCAGGTCAGGAAATTTAGATTTAATAATATATTAAGATTGTGATTATAGGCAGTTTATAGAATATGGTATATAATAATATTGATGTAATTTTTGATGTGATAAGTTATTGAATTTAAATAAAGGAATACTGAGTAATGATGCGTACAGAAAAGAAAACTTCCGCAAAGAATAGTGCTGGACGTCTGATTATGGCTGCCCTTATGTTTGTTTTACAGATCGTTTGGACAGAGACTTTAGTACTAATGGTATTTAATTATGCGGCAAGTATCAATTTAGTTTTTACAATTATAGCGATTTTTATTGTGCTTAAGATGCATGTAAAGACAAGTAATGCCTCAATGCGTTCACCTTGGATAATAGTTATATTAAGCTTACCTGTTATGGGTGTTCCGCTTTATTTTCTATATGGAAGACCCGTAATTACTAAGAAAGCTAGAATTAGATTTGAAAATATGGTAGAGGAAATTGATCCTTTTATGGTTCAAGATGAAGCAGTGGCAAAGGAACTTGAACAAAAGGATAAAGCTATTTCAAATGAATTTAAGTACCTTTATAATCACATGGCTTTTCCAGTTCATAATAAGACAGCAGTTGAATATCATGGCTGTTCAGAAGATGGGCTTGAAAGCTTGATATCCACACTAGAGCTTGCAAAGAAGTTCATTTTCATGGAATATCACGCCATTGAAGATGCCACAAGCTTTGGTCGAATTAAGGATGTACTTATAAGAAAAGCGGCAGCAGGAGTAGAGGTTCGTCTCTTTTACGATGATGTTGGTAGTATATTTTTCTTAAATAAGGACTTTATTAAAGAGATGCGAGAAAAGGGCATTGACTGTCGAGTCTTTAACCCAGTTAGCGCAGTCTTTAATATGTTTATGAATAATCGAGATCATAGAAAGATTACAGTAGTTGACGGCCTTTATGCAGTGACTGGTGGTTATAATCTTGCTGATGAATATTTTAATATTACTCACCCATATGGGGAATGGTATGATACTGGAATCAAGGTAGTTGGAAGGGCTGTGCATAATTACACAATTATTTTCCTGTCTATGTGGAATTCTATTAAAAAGACGGATGAAGATATTAGCAAGTATATTGATATAGACTATTCTCCAGTGGAATATTTGGTAAGAGATAGTAAGGCTTATGTTAGCCCTTATGCAGATAGTCCTCTTGGAGAAGATAGGGTTGGCGAAAATGTATATCTTAATATCATTAAGAATGCAAAGGATTACGTGTATATCACTACACCTTATCTTTTAATTACCGATGAGATGAGAAGAGAACTTACTCTTGCTGCAAGACGCGGGGTAGATGTAAGAATTGTAACTCCAGGAATACCAGATAAGAAGCTTACCTATTCAATGACACGTTCATATTATCCTGGCCTTGTAAAGCACGGGGTTAGAATTTATGAATATACACCAGGTTTTATGCATGCTAAGCAGTGGGCCTGCGATGATGAGATTTCAGCAGTTAATACAATTAACATGGATTTTAGAAGTCTTTATCATCATTTTGAAAATGGTACTCTTATTTACGATAAAGATACAGCAATAAGTGTTAGAGAAAACTTTGAGGAAATATTTGAAAAATCAGTGGATGTAACTGAGAAGTACTCTGACTATAAGCATCAGCACTTAACACTTTGGCAGTGTTTAATTAGATTAATTTCTCCATTGTTCTAAGTTGCGATTGGGAATATATTGGTGTATATTTAACACATGAGACGCCTTTGGCGCAATTAAAAAGTTATATGAAATGAGGTATTATGAGAGAAGAAACAGTTACTGTTAAGATTGATCATCCCTTGGGCAGTACAGACGAAGACAACCCCTCGATAGTGTACCCTATTAATTGCGGGTACGTAGAAAGAGATTGTGAGATAGGGCAAAATGGTGAATTTTCTAGACAGGAGGCCTATGTATTAGGCGTGGATGTACCACTTGATGAATTTACAGGAGTTTTGACCGCAGTGGCAAGAAGAAAGGATGATGCAAACTCAGTTTGGCTCGTAGTTCCAGAGAATATCCATTATACAAGACAGCAGCTTGAAGAAATGATATATTTTAGCGAGCAATATTACGATGGTTTTGTAGAGGTTATTGATGATGAAATCTGGGATGGCTACGATTGTGATGAACACAGACTTGGCCTTGATGTTAAAAGAAGTCAGGCAAAATCACTACCAGAGGGAGTTTATCATGTAGTAGTAATGGTTTACACGATTACGAAGGACGAAGGTAAGATCTTAGTTACCCAGCGTTCTCGTAATAAGACTTATCCCCTTAAATGGGAAGTTACGGGAGGTTCAATCCTTAAGGGTGAAACTGCAAGACAGGGAGCAGCTCGTGAACTTTTAGAGGAAACTGGCATTAAAGTAGCGCCAGAAGACTTAATTCCTCTATATGAATTTTCAGATGCAAGAAAGCATGTGATTTACCATAGTTACATTAATTTGATTGAATCAGAAACCAAGATTAAACTTCAACTTGGAGAAACTATGGACTATAAGTTTATACCTTATGAAGAATTTATTGAGATGGTGGAATCAGAAAGATTTGTACCATCAGAACAGAAAAGATATGGCAGATTTAAAGAACTAATTAATGAAAAGGTTCATGAATATATTTAGAATTAGAGGTAGAGATGGCAGTTAACAAGAAGTATGAGAGACAGTTAAAGAAGGGTGTTTTTGAAATACTTGTGCTTCAATTACTAAGCGAAAAAGAGAAATATGGTTATGAACTTCTTACAGAGATGAAAGAGCGTAGTAACGGAATGTTTAGCGTAAAGGAAGGCACTTTATATCCAATACTATATAGACTTGAAGACGAAGGTCTTGTGGTAGCAAAGTGGACACAGCCAAAGGAAAGGGAAATTAGTAGAAAGTATTATTCAATAACAATGCCAGGTTTAGTAGTTCTAGATGAACTAAAGAATTTGTGGACTGAATTTTATACGAATGTCAATAATATTCTAAAATTTTAAATTGATAAAAATTATCAAAAACTAAGATAAGTGAGGAAACGCCTTAAATACAGGAGTTTCCTCCTATTTTTTTGTTTTTAAGATTGGATAAAAGAATAAATTAATCATTGACAAAAAATGAATTAAGAGTAATAATATAACTGTACTAAGACAGTTAGTACAGTTAAGACGCACGATAAGATGTTGATACACTAAAGAGCGCGTAAGCGCTAGAATTAAAAATCGGCACCCGATAAGGCATTTACCATAACGGATGCTACAATATATATGTTATCTAACCTTTATCCCAATACAAGAATAACTATTAGGGTGCTGATTTTTCAAAAAAGAATTACAATTTACCAGAAACTGTAGTAAATTTTAGAAGATAATTTTCATTTTATATATTCACATTTTAAAAAACACCAAGAAACAATAAAGAATAATATGTAACATTAACTAGTAAAGTATTGGATTTTGTAACATGAAGATAAACTAAAGACATATATGAAAGGTAAGTATATGAAAGGTAGGCAGAGAATGTTTATTATTGATGCAATGTCTCGTACACCAGTATATGAACAACTAATTGAGCAAGTAGAGACAATGGTACTTACAGGAGTAATGAAATCTGGGGACAAGATGCCTTCTGTAAGAAGTTTGTCTGGGGAATTAAGCATCAATCCGAATACAATCCAAAAAGCTTATGCCGAACTTGATAGAAAGGGCTTGATAGCTTCGGTACCGGGAAAAGGTTCTTTTATATCTGAGAATGCAATGGACATCATAGGTAACGACAAGAGGGAGCAGGCGGCAGATCTTAAAGATTTAATTGGTGAGATGAAGTTGGCAGGAGTAACTAAGCAAGAGATTATGAAGATAATCGAGGAGGTGTATGGATGATTGAATTAAAATCTGTATCTAAGAAATTTGATCATTTTCAGGCTTTAGATAAAATTGGCAGTAATATTAGTGATTCAAGTATATATGGAATGGTTGGTTCTAATGGGGCAGGTAAATCCACATTATTAAGAATTTTAGCAGGTATATATGAAGTAGACGAAGGGGAAGTACTTTACGATGGTCAGGCTATTTATAATAATCCTGAAGTAAAGAAAGATGTTGTACTTGTGGGAGATGAATTATACTTTTTCCCAGGTGCAGATTTAAAGCGAATGGCTAAGTTCTATGCTTCTGTATATGATAATTTTGATAAAGACTTATTTAATGAGTTAATAATAGATTTTAAATTGGATATTAATAAAAATTTAGGACATTATTCTAAGGGTATGAGAAGACAGGCAGCTATTGTACTTGCCCTTTCTACAGGTGCAAATTATTTATTATTTGATGAGACTTTTGATGGTCTCGATCCAGTAGTTAGAAAGTTTGTTAAGAAGAAAATATGTGAAATAGTTGCAGATAAAAAAGCAACTGTAATTATTACTTCTCATTCGCTTAGGGAACTTGAAGATATATGTGATCATTTGGTTTTATTACATAAAGGCAGCTTAGTGGTTGATAGTGATATTATTGAATTAAAGACGCATAAATTTAAGGTTCAGATTGCCTTTAGGGAAGAATTTAATAGAGATAAATTTAGTGACTTTGATATAGTAAGTTATTCTCAACGAGGTTCAGTTGCCAATATTATTATTAATGGTGAAAAGGAAATCGTAGTAAATAGGTTAAAAGGCTTAAATCCAGTTTTACTTGATGTATTACCTTTAACTTTAGAAGAAATATTCATATATGAGATGGAAAAACTTGGATACGATTTTTTGGAGGCGACATATGAATAATAAACGCATTTTTAGTTTTAATCTATTTAAACAGACTTTTAGTCAGTTAAAATCTGTAGGAATAATTGGAATAATAGGTGTATTATTTATATCTTTCACTATTGTTTTTGATCTTGTTCAAGAAAGAATGAAATATAGTTTAGGACAGATACATGCAGAGTATGAATATTCAAAGGCTATTGTTACAGGACTTGACGAGAATGGATTTTTAATAGTAATAATCCCACTATTAGTTATCGCTTTTAGTCTTATAGTATGGCATTTCCTAAATCAAAGAGTTTCATCAGACTTTTATCATTCACTACCATATACTAGACTTGCACTTTACTTAAGTCGATTTATGGCAGGAGTGGTATGGCTGTTTTTAATACTATTACTTAATATGATAATTCAGCTTGTTAGTTTTTTGTTATATAAGGATTATTTAATAGTAGATTATAGTGGAATGCTTTTGATGCATTTGTCCTTGTTTATATATGGTTTTCAAGCACTTTGTGCTTTTGCATTAGCTTGCGCTTTAACAGGAAATATAATTAGTAACGTATTAACAGCTAGCATAATAGTTTTTTTACCAAGATTTATTTCTACTATAGTTTTTAGTTTTATTAACACTCAAACAATACTTAGAGTTGACGAGGTTCCTGGTCTATTTAATAACATTTATAATTTTGATGTTGCTTTTGTGTTTAGATTTGTAGGAATTAACCACTTAGAAAGTTTCTCGGATATTATTTCTAATCCTGGAACATATATTTATAGTATTATACTAAGTTTTGTTTATTTACTTCTTGGTGCTTATGCATTTAATAAAAGAAAGAGTGAATACGCTGGAAAGGGCGCTATTAGTAGAGTCTTAAGATTTATAATTAGAACAGCTATAGTAGTTGCCTTAAATGTTTATAGTATTGCGAGATTTATTAATGAAGATCACAGTATTGAGAGCTTTTGGGAAATTGTTGCCACCTTCCTTGTTACTATTGTGATTCTTGGAATTTATGAATTTATTGCTTCAAAGAGAGTGGCAAGCATCATTAAGGCGATTCCAAGTTTAATTGTAGGTATTGTGGTTACAGTTGGAATTTCTTTATGCATTAATATGACTGTAAAGAATATCAATAATTACACACCAACAACTGATAATGTGAAAAATGTTAGCATTTCCATTATAGGCAACAATTATAGATATGAAGCCACAGAATACACAGGCGTAATTACGGGAAAGTATAAGATAACAGATGAAGAAGTTATTGATACTTTAATTGATGCCTATAAGAGAACTAAAAAGAAAGCTATAAAGTCTGATATAAGAGATTTTAATATTACAGATGACGGATATACAGCAGTTGAAGTACAGTTTAATAGCTCAATTATTAAGAATAAGAGAATTGTATGGTTAAGCAATTCTGATATTGAGAAGATTGCTTCTAAGCTATCAGATTACGAGGATTATCAGAAGGCTTTTGATAAATATCCAGATGTGAATGAGGCAAGTTTTGAATACGATGCGGTAATTGATAAACTTACAAGTTCTGAGATTAAAAATGTATATCAGACTGCAGTGGAAGAACTAAACGAATTAGATTTTAAAGATGTATATATGGCAAGAGTAAAGGGCTCAAGTACTAATATTCGAGCTTATTTTTCAAAGAATGGTAAGAAGTATAAGGTTATAATTCCTATTACTCAGGAATATACTCCAAAGGCACTAGCTTTAGTTATGAATTACTGCAACGAAGACTTATATGAGCAGGAAGAAATTAGAACAGGACTTGCAGACATTTTAGAAACTTATGTATTAAACTCAGATACTAACAGTCTTTATGATGAATATAATATATCTGATACAAGTAGTTATTATGACATTTATTTTACTGATTATAAATTTCCAGCAAATGAAGATATGGAATCAGAGGTTTTATATCTAGATGATTTAGAGGAAAATGATGGCGAATTCCTAAAGGCTATCATTGATGCTTTGCGAAATGGAAATGAAATTACTAATGTAGATTCAGATGATGAATTTATTGGGCTTAATATAACTCATATGGTTTATGATTCTGAATATGAGTATTACTATTGCGATGAAGAATATTATTTCTATGTACGAATAGACTAGAGCGATTTTTCGCAAAATATTTGCTAAATCTTATAACCCGCATAAAAAGGCACCCCATTATAGTCCAAATCCTAGGGCTGTAATGGGGTGTTCTTTTTAATTTAGATTGAAAGTCAAAAGCGCTAAGCTATTCTTTAGCAATGCTCTCTAACTTATCCCAATTTCTTAAATTCTTAATTAGTAGTGGGATTTCGGCAAGCAACATACCAATCCAACCCACTAAGTAACCATAAGGGAAGGAAAGAATTTCTGCATTAAATATAAATACTAGAATACTTACAGCAATAACTCTTACAAACATATTTACGAAACTACTAATAAGTGTAACCTTTAAATCTCCCATACCTCTAAAGAAGCCCTGAACTCCATTAGTCATGGCAGGAAGTAAATAACAAAAGGCGATTACGTGAAGGTATGTAACACCTTCTTTTATAACAAGGGCATCCTTGGTAAATAGCATCATAAGTGGATTTGCAAGTAAGTAACATACAAGTAAAATAAATACTCCATAGGTAAGTTCTAATTTCATACCATCAAGGAAGCCGGATTTTACTCGCTTGAAGTTTTTAGCTCCTCTATTTTGCGCCATAAAACTTGTCATGGCATGACCAATATTTTGCTCAGGAGTATAGGCAAAATCATCGATTCTATTAACAATTGTAAAGGCAGCAGAAACTGCAATACCCATAGAATTGGCAATAGCCTGAATTACAATCTTACCCATCTGAACTGTGGCCTGCTGCATAGCAGAAGCCCATCCGTAACTAACTGTCTTAGCAAGTAGTGTCTTATCAAAGATAAACCAAGAAAGTCCAAGGTTTAGAATAGGAACTTTTCTTTTTATGTAAATAAGACAGAAAACTACGCTAAGAAATTCACTTAAAACCGTAGCAATAGCACATCCGTTGCTACCCATTTTAAAGATAATAACAAAAATCAAATCTCCAAGGATGTTAATAATAGCACTTGAAATTAGGAAGTAGAGTGGAGTCGTGCTATCGCCCAAAGCCCTTAGAGTACTTGATAGGAAGTTATAGCCATAAGTAAAAATTAGACCTAGGAAAACGATTCGCATATAGCTAATTCCCATAGCTAGGGCAGACTCATGAATCTGTAACAATCTTAAAATTAGAGGTGCATTTACAATACACACTAAGCTAATAAAAATTGAAAAAATGAGACCTGCAAGCATTGTGGTACTTATCTGTCTTTTTAAAGTCTTATAATCCTTAGCGCCAAATTGAACGCCCATTAGGATACCAGCACCCATGCAAAGTCCGTTTAGGAGATTGATCATAAGTGTAGTGATAGGGTTTGCGCTACCCACTGCCACAAGGGCTTCAGCTCCTACAAAACGACCAACAATAATGCTATCCATGGCATTATAGGTCAATTGGAAAATGTTACCAATAATTAGGGGAATAGTAAAATTAATTAGTTGAGGCATAATTTTACCCTTAGTTAAGTCTTTAGTCATTCTTCTTAATAAACAGTTTCTTTTATTTTTTAGAAAATGTTTATCTTTCTCCTTTCTGAAAAAATATATAAAATAATCAAATTTGTAAATCTGATATTTCCTAGAAAAAATGTCATAAACAATTATACAGATTTTTTTGGAAAAATAAAATATTAAGAAAGCTAGTAAAATTCCATTACTATTATTTTTAATAGTAGCTTGCAATATTAATAGTGTAGTGCTATAATCCAATAAACTACAGTAAAGATTGTGCTCGATTTATTATTGTAGAGAAGATAAATAAAGAGTTTATGAGGATTAACGAGGTGTGTATGAAAGAAGATAAGAAGAATAGTATTTATTGTCCAATAGAATACGGATTACAGGTTTTCGGAGGAAAGTGGAAGGCTAGAGTAATATGTGTTTTAAATGATAAGGGAACCCTTCGTTATAACCAATTAAGAGAAGATATGCCAGAAATTACAGATGGAATGCTTGCATCTACTTTGAAGGAATTAATGCAAGAGAATATTGTTGAGAGAAAGCAATATGGAGAGATTCCGCCAAGAGTTGAGTATTCATTAACACCAAAGGGTGAATCAACTATTCCGATTCTAGACATCATTAGAAAGTGGTCTATGGAACAATTTAAGATAGAAGCTAAAGGTAATTTAGAAGCAGCACAGAAAAGACTTGAAGAAGCTGTTAAGGCTGACAGAGCAGGTTGCCTTGTAAATGCGGGTATTAAAGATAATAAAAAAATGCCAATTAAGGAGGAAGTATAAATGGCTAACAAGATATTAGAAGTAAAAGATGTAAAGGCTAGAGTTGAAGATAATGAGATTTTACATGGCTTAAATCTAACAATTAATGAAGGTGAAACTCATGTAATTATGGGACCTAACGGTGCTGGTAAGTCAACTCTTGGAAATGTTTTAATGGGTAATCCAAAGTATGAGAAAATTTCAGGTCAGATTTTCTTTAATGGTGAGGATATTACAGAAGCAGGAACAGATGAGATTGCAAAAAAAGGTATGTTTTTATCTTTCCAGAATCCAATTGAGGTTCCTGGTATTACACTTTCAAACTTTATTAGAAATGCTTATCAGAATAGAAATGGTGGAAGAATTAGATTATGGGATTTTAGAAAAGACTTGGAAAATTCAATGAAGTTATTATCTATGGATCCTTCTTATGCTAATAGAGATTTAAATGTAGGATTTTCTGGTGGTGAGAAAAAGAAGGCTGAGATTTTACAGCTTCTTATGCTAAAGCCAAATCTAGCAATTCTTGATGAAACAGATTCAGGCCTTGATGTAGATGCAGTAAAGACTGTATCTGAAGGTATTAAGGCTTATAAAGAGAAGGTAGGCGGAGCTTTAATTATTATCACTCATAGTACAAGAATTCTTGAGTCTCTTGATGTGGATTACACACATATCCTAGTGGATGGAAAGATCGTTAAGTCAGGAGATGCTACATTAGTTGATGAAATCAACAAGGAAGGATTTGAAAAATATATTAACTAGAAAGGTAGGAAGCTATGAAGGAAAAGACATACGTTGAAGATATAGATAGAAGTCTTTACGATTTTAGAAATGAAGATAAAGACGCTTTTAGATTAGATGGCGGCCTATCAGAAGAGATTGTTCGTCAGATATCTAAAGAGAAGAATGATCCAGAATGGATGCTTGATTTAAGACTTAAGTCTCTTAAGATTTTTAATGATACACCATTCCCACAGTGGGGCCCAGCAATTGATGGCCTTAACATGGACAACATCGTTACTTATGTTCGTCCTAAAGATAATAAGATGATGGCTGATTGGAAGGACGTTCCAACAGAGATTAAAGATACATTTGAAAAATTAGGAATACCACAAGCAGAAAGAGAATCTCTTGCAGGGGTTGGTGCCCAGTATGATTCAGAGCTTGTTTACCATAATATAAAAAAGGAAGTAGCTGAGGCAGGTGTTATCTACACAGACCTAGAGTCTGCAATGCATGGAGAGTATGGAGATATGATTAGAGAGCATTTTATGAAGCTCGTACCTCCAACAGACCACAAGTTTGCGGCTCTTCACGGAGCAGTTTGGTCAGGCGGTTCCTTTGTTTATGTTCCTAAGGGGGTTAAGGTGGAAATCCCACTTCAGTCTTACTTTAGACTAAATGCCCCAGGAGCAGGTCAGTTTGAGCATACTTTAATTATTGTAGATGAAGGTGCCGACCTTCACTTTATAGAAGGTTGTTCAGCTCCAAAGTATAACGTGGCTAATTTACATGCAGGTTGTGTTGAATTATTTGTTGGTAAAAATGCAAAGCTTCGTTACTCTACAATTGAGAACTGGTCAAAGAATATGTATAACTTAAATACTAAGAGAGCCTTAGTTGAAGATGGCGGAACAATTCAGTGGATATCTGGTTCATTTGGTTCTCATGTATCTTACCTTTATCCAACTTCTGTTCTTCAGGGAGATGGTGCTCGTTCTGAATTTACAGGCGTAACATTTTCTGGCGCAGGACAGGATCTAGATACAGGTTGTAAGGTAATTCACAATGGTCCTAATACCACAAGTTATGTTAATACAAGATCAATATCAAAGTCAGGCGGTGGCAATACATTTAGAAGCTCTGTAAATATTAATCCTAAGGCAAAGAATTCAAAGTCATCTATAAGCTGTGCTTCATTAATGCTTGATAGCGAATCTCGTTCAGATACAATTCCAGCAATGGATATTAGAACAAAGGACGCAGATGTAGGACACGAAGCTAAGATTGGTAGCATTAGCGATGATACAGTATTTTACCTAATGTCTCGTGGTTTATCTGAAGAAGATGCAAGAGCCTTAATCGTAAGTGGCTTCGCAGATAATGTTTCAAAAGAGTTACCACTAGAATATGCCATAGAAATGAACAACCTCATCCGCTTAGAGATGAAAGGTACTATAGGATAAGGACTGATCAAAGGAGGGACCCACAAAGTGGGAGGATCCCTTTGATCTCGTTGCATCCTAACGCGAAGCGTATCTCATGGATGCAACTCCTCAAAAAAAAGACTACCGGTATTGACAAAGTATAACAAGGAGGGACACATGTATATAAATCATTTGCCAGCTGAAACCTGGAATCATCTTAAAATGAATGGCAGTGAAATAGAAGTAGCAGATAAGCTATCAAACGCTATCTTTACTGTGACTAGAGCCAATAACATAAATTGTGAACTTGGCCAGATAAAAGGCCTCAATATAGATGCAAGAGACAATAATGCAATGAGAATTGCTGCTAAGAATGGCGTCAATGTAACTGGCGTTGGCCCTGATATGGACAATCTTCTTAGCACTAATAATATAAGTCTTAATCAGTATGAAATAAATGAAAATTCTGGAGATACTTTAGTATTGTCATTTAAGTTAGTGGATGGAGCAAATTGGGCCTCAGCCTTTGAAATAACTGTTAAGAAGGGCTGTAAAGCTAAGGTAATTGAAGAATTTGAAAGTGAAGATAAGGCAAAGGCATTTCTTGCAGTTCAGACAAAATTTGTTTTAGAAGAAGGCGCAAGCCTAGAATTTATCCAACTTCAAAGACTTGGGGCAGGAGTAACTTTTGTTAATGACATAGGAACTATGCAGGCTGCAAATTCAGTAGTGAATTTACAGGAAGTAATATTAAAGACTGCAAAAACTTACTTAGGTTCAAGAGCAAATCTTGTAGGAGATGCTTCAGAGTTTCATGCAGAGGTTGGCTACTTAGTTGATAATAGAGACAGACTTGATATGAATTTTGTAGCTTTCCAGACAGGAAGAAAAACTGATAGTACTCTTAATGTTAAGGGTATTTTAAGAGATGAAGCTTTTAAGATTTTTAGAGGAACCATTGATTTTATAAAGGGTTGTGTGGCATCTAAAGGTCAAGAGCTAGAAGATGTTTTACTTCTAGATGATGGAGTTATTAATCAGACAATTCCACTTATTCTTTGTGATGAGGAAGACGTGGAGGGAGATCATGGTGCAACCATTGGTCAGTTAGATGAAGAGGAATTATTCTATCTAAAGTCTAGAGGTATAAAAGAAGAGAATATTTATGAAATGCTTGCAAAGGCTAGATTAGATTCAGTTGTTGCAAAGATTTCAGATGAAGAAATAAAAACAAAGTGGCTATCTTTTATAGAGTAATTAGCTAGTTAAAGGGAGGAGTGTTAGAGTATGAGCTATACATTAGAAGAATTAAGAAATATTGGTGCAGATTTAAGAAAAGATTTTCCTATTATTAATGATAGTGCTTCCTATCTTGATAATTCAGCAACATCACAGAAACCAAGACAGGTAATTGAGGCAGTTACATATTATTATGAAGAGTCAAATGCAAATCCTCTACGTGGATTATATGACCTATCTGTTAAGGCTACAGATGCCTATGAGGATGCTAGGGAAGCAGTAAGAAAATTTATCAATGCCGGAAAGATTTCCGAAATTGTATTTACAAGAAATGCTACAGAGAGTTTGAATTTAATAGCCAATTCCTATGGCAAGGCCTTCTTAAAAGAGGGAGATGAAATCCTTGTTTCCATTATGGAACATCACTCTAACATGCTTCCTTGGCAGGAAGTAGCAAAGGCTACAGGCGCCAAGATTAAATATCTTGATATTGATGAAAATGGTGCAATAACAGTTGATGTGTTATCAAAAGCCATTAGTAAAAACACTAAATTAGTTGCTATTACTCAGGTTTCTAATGTACTTGGTATAAAAAATGATATTAAGGCTTTGGCAAAGTTAGCCCATGAAAATGGAGCAATATTTGTCTGTGATGGAGCACAGTCTGTACCTCATATGAAGGTAGATGTTAAGGAACTTGATGTTGATTTCTTAGCATTTTCAGGCCATAAAATGTTAGCCCCAATGGGAATTGGTGTTCTTTATGGAAAAGAAGAGTTATTAGAGAAAATGCCACCATTCCTTTATGGTGGAGAGATGATTGAATATGTAACACTTGAGGGCGCTACATATGCAGAACTTCCACATAAGTTTGAAGCAGGAACTGTTAATGCCAGTGGTGCAGTAGGTTTACATGCAGCTATTGATTACATTAATAAGGTTGGATTTGACTATATTGAGGAAAGAGAGAATCAGTTGACAGCTTATGCCTTTGAGAAAATGAAAGCTATTCCTCATGTAAACATAGTGGGTTCACAAAATCCAGCCGATCATCATGGCATTTTAACATTTACAGTTGATGGCTGCCATCCACATGATATATCAGAAATCATGAATTCTCTAGATGTAATGGTAAGAGCAGGACATCACTGCGCTCAGCCACTTACTAAGTATTTAGGCTTAAACTCAACAACAAGAGCTAGTCTTGGATTTTATAATAATGAAAAGGATATCGATAGATTTATTGATGCCCTATCACAGATTAGAGGTAAATTAGGTTATGGAGAATAATAGAAGTTTTTATAATGAAATATTAACAGAACACAATATAAATCCCTTTCATAAACATGAAATAGAAGGTGCAAACTTAGAACTTAGGGGAGTTAATCCTTCTTGTGGTGATGAAATAACTTTAAAGCTTAAAGTGGAGAATGACAAAATCGTTGATGCAGGCTATGTAGGCGATGGTTGTGCTATTTCTCAGGCTAGCGCAGATATGATGATTGATTTAGTGTTAGGTAAGACCAAAGAGGAAGCCTTAAACTATGCTAACATTTTCTTAAAAATGATTAAGGGCGAGGCAAGCCTTGAGGAAATAGAAAGCCTTGAAGAGGCAGGCGCATTACAGGATATTTCCCATATGCCAGCTAGAGTAAAGTGTGCGGTTCTTTCTTGGCATACATTAGAGGAATTGTTTGACGTAGAGTAAGTAATCTCCTACTTTAGCGCAGAGTAAGCAATTCTTTTATACGGAATAAAAATTATAGAATAAGTTTACAAACCATCGTTTAGACGATATAATATACTTAAAGTATATACATCGTTTTAACGATGGTTTTTTCGTGATTAAAATTAAATAAGAGGGTGTTTTATGAAACTATACCATGGTGCCGAACGTATTATAAAGAAGCCTGTCTGGGGAGAAGGCTTTATTTTTAATGATTTTGGTCAGGGCTTTTATTGTTCACAAGAGATGGAGATTACTAAAGAATGGGCCTGTCAAAACAAAACTAATGGCTTTGTTAGTGAGTTTGAAATCAATTTAAAGGGTGAGGGCATTAATTTTCTAGATTTAAATTCCGGTGAGTATAACATTTTTAATTGGATGGCAATAGTCCTTGAAAACAGGCAGTTTAGGATTAACGGCGAGGATGCTATAAGGGCTAGAAAGTACATTTTAGATAATTTCTATGTGGATTATTGGAAATGTGACATTGTAAGAGGCTACAGAGCTGACGATTCTTACTTTGCCATCACTAATGCTTTTCTTAATAATGATATTTCCCTTGAAAATTTTTATAAGTCTATGGATTTAGGCAAAAATGGAATTCAACTTTTACTTAGAACTAAGAAAGTCTACGATTTATTAGAATTTAAAAAGGCTAGCTTCGCAAATAAGGAGATTTATTATCCTAAAAAAATAGCCAGAGATATGAAGTTTAGAGAGGAATTTACGAAGTCTATAAGTGAGGAGGACGACGGACTTAAGCTCTATATTAACGATATAGTGGAAAAGGGGTGGAAATCCAATGATGAATGCCTACAACGATACATACTTGGATGATGCAATGTGTAATCTTGGGGATATGTTTGATTATGCTATATATGATTTAGGAATTGATGGGGATGAGTTCTTAATTAGCTTTATTGAGACCGGCATTGCTAGACAGTTTGAAATCGGTAATCCAAAGTATATAACTGGTATGTCAGGAGTGGAATTAGTAGATACAGTTTTACTAAAGCAAGGCAAGGATATACAGGCAATTAAGCCAAGAAATAAGAACTTTGACGAGGCGGAATATTGGACTGGCTGGGCCTTGGCATATTTTCAATGGAAAAGTTCTCTAAGATTTGTTGACATTTTCAATCGAGGGCTTACAATAGAGAAGATATTGTCCTTGTACGACGGACTCCATGATGAAGACGTAGAAGAATTCGTGAAAGAAGCTAATAAAATTATTAGTCAAAAGAGAAGAGATAAAAATACTAATCTTGCCAAAATCAGAAAGGCAAGAGGGATGTCCCAGAGGCAATTATCCAATGAATCAGAGGTTACTTATAGAATGATTCAGCTCTATGAACAACGTCAGAATGATATAAATAAGGCAAGTGTGGCTACAATTCTTAATTTAGCTAAGGCCCTTGCCTGTGATGTTGAAGATATATTGGAAAGATAATGCGCAAGCTTATAAGAGGTTAGTTGTTATGGCAAATAGATGGGAACAGATTGTAAAGTGCGCTCTTGATTTGGGAGAGAGCTTGTACGTGGCAGGCGGAGAGGTAAGCAGAGTAGAATCAACTGTTAGCCGAATTTGTTATGCTTACGGCGCAAAAAAAGTAGATATTTTAGGAATTACTTCCTGTTTAATAGTTACAGTTCAAACAGATGATGACAGAGTGGTTACTCAGACAAGAAGAGTGCCGGGACAAGATTATAATATGCATAAATTGTCCCAGTTAAATAATCTATCAAGATGTGTTTGCAGTAGTTATGTAAGTTTAGAGGATTTTCGAGAAAGACTAGATAAAATAAATGAGAAGGCAGATGTGTCTCTTTTAAAGCTAGCTATGTCCTGGGCTTTAGTGTCTGCCTTTTTTTGTATTTTCTTTGGTGGAAATATAGTAGAAGCCATATATTCAGGCGTTTTAGGTGCAATATTAAGAGTGGTATATAGTTATCTTTTAAGTTTAAGTCTAAATAATTACTATGCAATTCTTATATGTAGCTTTGCCGGTGGTTTGGCAGCCGATATACCAATATCAATAGGTGTACCACTAAATGCTGCGGCTATAAGTATGGGAAATATCATGCCCTTTGTACCTGGACTCGCCTTTACAAACTCTATCAGAGATATGTTTTCCGGGGAGACAATTACAGGTCTTTTAAGAAGTGCAGAATCTATTATTCTTTGTCTTGGTATTGCTTTTGGTTTTGCGCTATGTACTACAAGTTCAGAGGTTAGAAGTGATGTAAATATATGGGTTACAATTATTTCCGCCCTTGGTGGAACTTTTGGTATTACCCTTTGGTTTAATCTTGATTATAAGCATATTTTAGCTGGTACCATAGGAGGAGCCTTTGCTTGGGCGGTGGCTATTATTTTACAAAACTTTGGAGTGATGGAATTTCTTTCATATATAATTGCTTCCGCTGTAATTACAATTGTGGCAGAATTTTTGGCAAGAGTTTATAAATGTCCGGTTACAGTATTTTTAGTA
Organism: Lachnospira sp.; assembly: GCF_016290755.1. Lineage (NCBI taxonomy): Bacteria > Bacillati > Bacillota > Clostridia > Lachnospirales > Lachnospiraceae > Lachnospira > Lachnospira sp. The sequence goes on along the minus strand of NZ_JAEEVD010000006.1, from coordinate 40,410 downwards.
CCTGGAATCGTACCAATGGTACCAGGAGGCCTATTATATAGAACTCTAAGAAAGGCTGTAGCTGGAGACTGGTCAGGTTTTTCCTCATTTGGTTTAAGAACAATTCTTATATCTTTTGGTATTGCCGCAGGTGTAATAATTGTTACTGCCATAGCTGATGTTATTACTAAGAGATTGGATGAAAAAGGTCTCACAAAAAGATTTATTTTAAAAAGAGATCGTTAGATACAAGATGTTGATTTTGCGATTTGATAAATATGTTAACACCTTCTAAATCTTGATTTGAGTCAAAGTTTAGAAGGTGTTGTTTTTATTATATACAAGTTTTTTGGGGAAATTTGTTGTATAATAAATGTACAACAATCGTGGGAATTAAATAAAACTAATTGGGGTAGCATGGGGAGGTGGCTTACATCCAATAGAATGGGGGTATTATGAATTCAGCGGAAGAATTACTGGATTATAACAGCCGTATATTGGAAGTAGTAAACTACTTTAAGCGAAAGGTCAAAGAAATAGGTGCAGATACATCTGATGACAACCTCGACGATATTTTGCTAAATCTTTCAGATGAATCTGGTTTAAGTGAACTTATGATTGAGCACTTAGACGAGATTTTAGATTCTTGCTCAGATAAGAAAATCGCCTTTTTTAACAGATTTGCCAATGTGATTATTGGCCTTGAAGAAGTTTCAGAACGTAAAATCAAAGCGGCATTATATAAGTTAAAGTCAGATGAGACAGGTACAATTAATCTTAATTCCTGTCTAACTAAGGAAGAAATAAGAAATATTAACTTATATGGCGCATGTGTTGAGTTAAAAGAAGCTGTTAGGAATATTAAGAGGGCAAGAGTTTTAAAGACTATTTATTTTATTGCTACATTTATCCTTGTAATGACATGGGGATATGTGATAAATAGGGAAATAAACAACGTGTTTGGTCTTGAGATTGCAACGGTTGCCTGGGCATTACTTGCTCCTATGATGGAACCTCACTATAGTAAGAAGAAGTCCTTTTTAGCCTTCTTTGAATTAGTGAATCTAACAAGAATGATTATGCTTGTAGCATCTAGTGTAATGATTGTATCAATGAATTATCTTATGTATGGATCAATTTCCTGCGGATTATTTTCATTGCTTTTAATCTATATTTTATTTGTGGCCTACATGCATGATTTTAGAAAAAGTAATTAGATATAAATGAATATAAAAATGAATAAAATTATAAGGGAACGACATCAGGTTTTGCTATTTTGTCGTTCCTTTTTTTTCCTAAAAATTTATAGTGAAATTTGACTATAGCAGGTACTATTTTTTACACAATACTTTATATATTCGAAGTTTATTAACACGAAAAATTAGGCTTAAACAGGCATAAATAAAGGATTTCTTCCTCATTACGAAGGTACTAATTTCAAAATAGGACTAGTACTAGGGTACTAAATTTTAGTTGACATTCACGTACAGTGGGTGTAATATAAACCTACATTAAAGACGGGCTAAAATTTAATATAATAGGGATGGGAGAGAGTAAAGAGATGTTAAAGAAGAAGTTTGGAAAGAAACTTTCAATTGTATTAGCAAGCTCGATTGTTGTAATTGCTGGAGGAATTGCTGTTTTTGCCAGTGTAAATCCTAATTTTTTTCAATCAAATGCTAATCAGGATTTAGCAGCTAATGTAGAGGATGTGATTGAAACGGAAAGCTATACAGAAACAACTGTAGAAGAGGTTACTGAAGAAATTACAACTCAGGAGCTAGAAACTGAGAGTTATGTAGAAGAAACAGCAACAGTAGCTGCTGTGACAGAAGAGGCAACTACACAGCCAACAGAGGCCCTTACAGAAGAGACGACAAGTGAGGTGCTTTCAGGAGACGCTGCGTATGCTGCACAAGCTAGGGTGAATGCATCAACTTATAGTTCATATATCAATGAAGTTTATAGTTTAATTAATGATCTTAGAGCGAGCCAAGGACTTGGGGCTGTAAGCTTAGATCAGACTATTACCTTAGCAGCTTGTCATAGAGCCTATGAGAATGCTGTTAATAACTTCTTTGTTGTGGATTCCACAACAGGACATCACATGAGGCCGAATGGCAGTAAAGCATCAACGATTGCATCATATTATGGTTTAGCAGGATTGTTTGGTGAAGTGATGGGAAGATACCAAACAAGTCCTAGTGGAATTGTTGATGGATGGATAGGATCTCCATCTCATTATAATGTTTTAGTTTCCTCTAAATACACCAGAGTGGGTGTTGGAGTAGCCCAGGATAGTGAAGGTAATTACTATTGGGTGGCTATATTTATGAATTAATTTTTTGACAATTTAATATGACCCGATATTAAGTTCATAGTGAAGCCCTACGGTTCCCCAAGGTCTAAATGGCCTGTTTAGAGCTTTATGAAAGCTAATTAAAGGGTTTCATTGAATAATGAAGACGTGTCACGAGTGGCAAGCCTGGGTGCGGACGAAGTTTATCCGCATGGCAGAAACCCCACCCTGACACGTCTTTTACTTGACACTATTTTTGTTTTCGTGGAAAATATTAATACATTTGCAAAGGGAGGAAGAAGATGAAGAAGTATAAGAATATCGTATTTGATATAGGTAATGTATTAATGGGTTATAGATGGCAGGAGATGCTAACAGATGATTATGGTCTTGATAAGGAAAGAGTAGAAGAGTTTGGACCAAGAATTTTTACAGATAAGTTATGGCTTGAGTTTGATAGAGGGGTTATGACTTATGAGGAGATTGTTGATACTTATAAGAAGAAATATCCTAAGGATGCTGATATTTTAGACTGGTTTTTTACTAATGCTCATCTTATGAGAGTTAAAAGAGAAGATGTATGGGAGCTTGTAAGACAGTTAAAGTCTAAGGGCTATGGCATTTACATTTTATCAAACTATTCAAAGGACCTTCTTGATTCTCATGCAAAGGACGCTAGCTTTTGGAACTATGTAGATGGCAAGATGGTTTCTTATATGGTGCATGAATTAAAGCCGGATTTAGCAATTTATCAGGCGCTTTTTAATAAATACGAATTAGATCCAAGCACATGTCTTTTCCTTGATGATAGAAAGGAAAATGTTGAGGGCTCTATTAAGGCTGGCATGGATAGCGTGGTTATTGAATCTAAGGAACAGCTAGTGGATTTACTAGAAGAGTTAATTGCTTGCTAAAAAATCTAAAACAAAAGTGTGACTTTATAGGCATTATACCTAGAAATATAGGTATAATGCCTTTTTTATAGGTTTAAGGGACTATTGAAGAAATTTTAATAATTGAATATTATAAAGATGTTGGTCAAAGGGGGTCTGCAAATTGACTAACGTAATTAATGTTTAGATACTTAGGAGGTATTATGGCAAAATTTATGAGACTTAAGCCTAGGTCTAGGGGGACCAAAAAGCTAGCATCTTTATTTATGGCTAGTTTAACAGTGACAAGCATGCTTTTTGGCGGATTGCTTGGAACAGTAGCAAATACTACAAAAACAGAGGCTGCTACAAGCAGCGCAGTAACGGTTGAATACTTAAACAGGGGTGTAACGGCATTCAACACAGGCTCAGGCATGATTGTAAGCTGGCGTATGCTAGCAAGTGATTCTTCAAACACAGTATTTAAATTGTATAGAGACAATTCTCTCATATATACAAGCAACGCAGGGGATGCAACCTGCTATATTGATAAGAATGGAAATGCAAACTCAAACTACAGAGTAGATACTTATGTAAATAACGTAAAAAAATCCACTGATTCACCAGTGGTAAAATCAGATAAGTCCTACTTAGAGTTAAAGCTTGATAAGCCAGGCTCTGGCTATACTCCAAATGACGCATCTGTTGGGGATGTTGATGGAGATGGAACTTATGAAATATTTTTAAAATGGGATCCATCTAATTCAAAGGATAACTCTCAGTCAGGAAAGACAGACAATGTCTACATCGATTGCTATAAGCTAGATGGCACAAGACTCTGGAGAGTTGATTTAGGTAAAAATATTAGAGCCGGCGCTCATTATACTCAGTTTTTAGTAGCTGATTTTGATGGGGATGGCAAGGCAGAAATGACTTGTAAGACAGCCGATGGCACAAAGGATGGCAAGGGCAATGTAATAGGAAATGCCAGCGCAGACTACAGAAATTCCAAGGGCTATATTTTATCAGGACCTGAATATTACTCACTATTTGATGGTCAGACAGGTGCTGTTTTAGATACTGTAAATTACACACCAGCTAGAGGAACAGTTAAGAGCTGGGGCGATTCTTATGGAAATAGAGTAGATAGATTTCTTGGTGCAGTTATGTATATTGACTCAGATCATCCTACTGCAGTAACTTGTCGAGGATATTACACAAGAATGACAGCAACAGCCTATGATGTAGTTAATAAGAAATTAAAGGTGCGTTGGACATTTGATACAAATGATTCTGCAAATTCCTATGCAGCAGGTAATGGTAATCATAACTGCATGCCGGCAGATGTAGATGGTGATGGCAAGCAGGAGCTTATCTTTGGCGGTCTTTGTTTGGATGATGATGGCAGTATTAAGTGGTGCACAAAGCTTGGTCACGGCGATGCCCTTCATGTAGGAGATTTCCTTCCAAATAGAGCAGGACTTGAAGTTTGGACTTGTCATGAGGAAAAACCATATGGTGTATCTTTACTTGATGCCAATACAGGCAAGAAGATTTTTCACTATGATGCCAGCGCAGACACAGGTAGAGCCCTTGCAGGTAATATCTATGCCGGCAACTACGGAGCAGAATTTTTCTCAACTGCATCTTCAAACGTTTACAATTCATCAGGCACAAGTATTGCCACAAACCGCCCTTCAGTAAACTTCCTTTGCTACTGGGATGGGGATTTGGAAAATGAATTGCTAGACGGAACTAAGATTACTAAATATATAAGTAGTTCTAAGATTAGTACTTTATTTTCAAGTAGTGAAATAGCTTCTAATAACTCAACTAAGGCAACACCTTGTCTTTGCGCAGATATTTTTGGCGACTGGAGAGAAGAAGTTATTTGGCAGACTGCAGATGGCAGCGCCATTAGAATTTATGAAACACCTTATGATACAGATTATAGAATTACAACTCTAATGCAGGACCCACAGTATAGAAATCAGGTGGCAGGACAAAATGTTGGCTATAACCAGCCAGCTCACACAAGCTTCTATCTAGGTTCTGATGCAAGCCTTCCAACTTGGCCAAAGGTATCAGTAAGAGCAAAGTCAGGATCAAGCTCAGGCTCTAGTTCAGGATCAAGCTCATCAACAGTATCTGCTTCAGCTATTGACCAGTCAAAGACTTACATGATTCAAAATGTAAACTCTGGCCTCTACTTAGAGGTTCAAAACGGAACTGCAGCAGCTGGTGCAAATGTTGACCAGTGGGGTGCTTATGGCGCTGGAAATTATAACACATGGAGAGTGAAGTATGGCGGAAACGGCTATTACTATATTTATAGCTGTTTAGGTGATGGAAATACGTACCTACTTGATGTGGCTTATAATAATGCTGCAAATGGTACTAATATCCAGATTTATACAGATACCGGCAGTGATGCTCAGCTATTTAAATTCTCAAAAAATTCAGACGGAAGTTATAAGATTTATACAAAAGCTTCTGCAGACAAGTCAGTTATTGAAATTGTTAATGGTTCAACTGCTTCTGGTGCAAATGTACAGGAGTATTCAATGAATGGCTATAACTGTCAGGATTGGCGCTTAGTGGAGGTTTCAAACTAAGGCTTCAAACTAAAGTCTATAGGAAAAGCTTCTTATTAAGGGCTTTATTAAGAATTAGAATAAGAACTTTGTACAGGTTTATAATTTTTAGATTGCTATGATTTCTAATCTGCGATAATATATCATGTATAGGTCTAAACGAAAACCGAGTTTAGACCATTATATTGGTATAGATATTGACGGGAGGCTAAAATGGAAAATTATAGTATTAACACAAATTGTGTTCAGGCCGGTTACACACCAGCTAACGGAGAACCAAGACAGATTCCAATTATACAATCAACAACATTTAAGTATGATACAAGCGAGGATATGGGTAAGCTCTTTGACTTAGAGGCAAATGGCTATTTTTATACAAGATTACAGAACCCTACTAATGATCATGTAGCAGCTAAGATTGCAGCTCTTGAAGGCGGTAGCGCAGCAATGCTTACATCTTCAGGTCAGGCAGCTAACTTCTTTGCTTTATTTAATATCTGCGAATCTGGTAGCCACATTGTTGCATCATCATCAATCTATGGTGGTACATTTAACTTAATCGCAGTAACAATGAAGAAGATGGGTATCGACGTAACATTTGTAGAACCATATGCTAGTGAAGAAGAATTAAACGCAGCATTTAAGGATAACACAAGAGCTGTATTTGGTGAGACAATTGCTAACCCAGCTCTTACAGTACTTGATATTGAGAAGTTCGCTAAGGTTGCTCACGAGCACGGCGTACCACTTATTGTAGATAACACATTCCCTACACCAGTTAATTGCAGACCTATTGAGTGGGGAGCTGATATCGTAACACATTCTACAACAAAGTACATGGATGGCCATGGTGCAGCAGTTGGTGGATGTATCGTTGATTCAGGTAAGTTTGATTGGATGGCTCATGCAGATAAGTTCCCAGGACTTTGTACACCAGATGATTCTTACCATGGAATTACTTATGCTGAGAAGTTTGGCAAGGAAGGTGCATTTATTACTAAGGCTACAGCACAGCTTATGAGAGATTTCGGTTCAATCCAGTCTCCTCAGAATGCCTTTATCTTAAACCTTGGTCTTGAATCACTTCACGTAAGAATGCCAAGACACGTTGAGAACGGTCAGGCAGTAGCTGAATTCTTAGAGGCACATCCAAAGGTTACTAAGGTTAATTACTCAGGCCTTAAGTCTGATAAGTACTATGAATTAGCTCAGAAGTACTTACCAAACGGTGGTTGTGGTGTAGTTTCTTTCGAACTTGCAGGAGGCAGAGATGCAGCCCAGAAGTTTATGAAGAACTTAAAGCTTGCAGCTATTGAAACACATGTAGCTGATGCTAGAACATGTTGCTTAAATCCTGCAACATCAACACATCGTCAGATGACAGATGAGCAGTTAGAGGCAGCAGGTATTCCAGCAGGTTTAGTTAGAATGTCATGCGGTCTTGAAGATAAGAAGGACTTAATTGCAGACCTTGCACAGGCTCTTGACCAGATCTAATTGTTTTTAGAAATAAATAAAAAATAAACTCTGTTTATATAAACTTGTGCAAAATTAAATTGTACATTATAATCTAATAACAAATGAGAAATCCTACCTCAATTTTTGGGGTAGGTTTTTTGTATAAAAGTGTTTAAATGAAAAGGAAAAATTATGAAAAAGAATCTAAAAACAATGATTAGCTACTATAGCAAATATAAAGTGGTCTTTTGGTTGGATTTATTCTTTGCTGCTTTATCAGCAGCAATCGTTTTAATAATTCCACTTATAGTGCGTTATGTAACTTCTAATTTAATTTATGAAAGTCCAGAGTTTATCATATCAAGAGGAAAATGGATTGCTCTAGGGCTTATCTTTATGATTATAGTAGATTTTGGCTGTAAATTTTATATTTCAAACATCGGCCATGTCATGGGAACAAGAATTGAATATGATATGAGAGCAGAGATTTTTGATCATTTGCAAAAGCTTTCTTTTAGCTTTTATGATAATCAAAAGGTTGGTGCTTTAATGTCAAGAATCACTAATGATTTATTTGATATTACTGAATTAATGCACCATGGCCCAGAAAATATTATTCTATCTGTAATTAAGATTGTTGGTGCTATTGTAATTTTAGTATCTATCAATTATAAGCTAGCTATTGTCTCAATTGCAGTCCTTCCCTTTATGTTTGCATTTTCATATGTATTAAATAAGAAGATGAGAGGTGCTTTTAAGAATAACCGTGCCAAGATTGCCGAAATCAACGGTCAGATTGAGGATAATTTATCTGGCATTAGAGTGGTTAAGTCCTTTGCCAACGAAGAAATCGAGAATAGGAAGTTTAAGGTTGGAAACCTAAATTTTCTTAATGCCAAGAAAAATAGCTACTTCTACATGGGTACTTTCCAGGCAGGAGTAGGAACCTTTACAACAATCGTGCAGGTTCTTGTAATTGTAACGGGAATTTTCCTTATTGCTAATAATAGCGTAACTGCCACTGATTTAGTGACCTTCATGCTTTATATTAGCGTTCTTACAGAGCCTATTAATACATTAATTAACTTTACAGAGCAGTTCCAAAATGGTTACACTGGCTTTGAAAGATTCAGAGAAATCATGGATATTGTCCCTGATATTACTGATAAGAAGGGGGCTAAGCCACTTGTAGTTAAAAAAGGCGAGATAGAGTTTAAGGATGTTTCATTTAAATACGAAGATGCCACAGAAGAGGTTTTATCAAAGGTGGATTTAAAGGTGCCAGCAGGTGCTTATTATGCTCTAGTTGGTTCATCTGGCGCAGGTAAGACAACCCTTTGCTCACTTATCCCTAGATTTTATGATGTAACTTCTGGATCTATTAAGATTGATGGCGAAGATGTAAGAGATGTAACTCTAAAGAGCCTTAGAAGCAACATTGGTATTGTTCAGCAGGATGTATATTTATTCTCAGGTACTATTTATGAAAATATTCTCTATGGTCGCCCAGATGCCACAAGAGAGGAAGTTATTGAGGCTGCTAAAAATGCCAATGCACATGAATTTATTATGGCTATGCCAGATGGTTATGATACAGATATTGGACAAAGAGGCGTTAAGTTATCTGGTGGACAAAAGCAGAGATTATCTATTGCTAGAGTGTTCTTAAAAAATCCGGCAATACTTATTTTTGATGAGGCAACTTCCGCTCTTGATAATGAGTCAGAGAAGGTGGTTCAAGATAGCCTTGAAAGTTTGGCAACTAACAGAACAACTATTGTAATTGCTCACAGACTCTCAACTATTAGAAATGCCCAAAAAATCCTAGTTCTTACTGATAATGGCATAGAGGAAGAAGGAAGTCACGATGAACTTATGGAATTAAATGGTATTTATCGTAACCTTTATAATATGCAGTTTAAAAATTAGGGAGATAACATGAAGAAATTTAGCTTGTATGACAAGGACATTAGGGAAGATTTATTCATATATCTAGAAGAACTATATGGGAAAATAAGAATCCTTGAAGAGGTGAATATAGGCGACTCTAGGGCGGATGCCATTGGAATTATCGATGGCGCCCTAATAGGCATTGAGATAAAAAGTGACGCAGACACCTACACTAGACTTAAAAGTCAAGTAAAGGATTACGATACCTTTTTTGACTACAATTATTTGGTAGTAGGCTCTAGCCATGGGGCACATGCTATGGAGCATGTGCCAGATAACTGGGGAATTATAAGCGTAGAATTAGTGGAAGACCGCCTAGATTTCTACATTTTAAGGGCTACTAGTCCTAATGAAAATGTATCTCTAGCCCATAAACTAAGCCTACTTTGGAGACCAGAGCTTGCTCATATTCAACAAATTATGGGAATGCATAAGTACGACTATAAAAGTAAGGCCTTTGTAAGGGAAAAGATTCTTGATACAGTTCCCAAGGAAAGACTAGATGATTTAATAAGTGAAGAACTTTTTGAAAGAGATTATGAGATTATAAGGCAGCAGATTAATGACTTTAGAGAATCTAAGGGCTTAAAGAAAAGAAGAAATTTAAAAAGAAGAGTGCATAGAAAGAAAAAGAAGCTTTAACGGAAGTTAAGGCTTTTTTTAATGCTTTTTTTGCTGCTGTAGGAAGGTGGCTAAATTTAAGGGTTAGAGTAGCCCACAAGCAAGATAAAATCTATAGTTTAGGACTCTAAACTTTAACGGGGTAACTTGTCAGACAACTATTGATTAATTGTCTGTCTTGTTATACAATGAAAATACGATAAAGCGTATAAAAACGTCGTTTTTAAAGATAATAAAGTTATCAGACAACGCTAAGCAAAGGGTATAAGAATAGGATAGAAATTAAAGAGTATAAGAGGGGTTATGGGAAAGAAAATTAAAGATAAGTTTAAGGCTATCTTTGGGCGTTTTGTGGCTTCAAAGAAAGCAATTGTGATTACAGTAGTTACAGGTCTAGCAGTAATTGGCGTTATAACTACATTTGCAGTATTAGCAGTTAATGCAAGAAATAAGAATATAGAAATTGCTAGTGATGAAATAACGGAAGTGATAGAGACTGAAGTTAGCACTGAAGAGCCTAGGCTTGAAACTGTGGAGATAGAATCCACAACAGAGGAAGTGACAACACAAGAGACAACTACTGAAACTGCGCCAGTGCTGGCTACAAGTAATTACATTCAGGTAACTAATAAGACAGGTTCGCCAAGTCTTGATTATGATACAACAGGTCCGGTTTTCCTATCATCTGATGAAGTAAGCGTAGTGGTGGGAAGCGATTTTAACCTAGATCAGTTAGTAAGTTATGGAGACTATTACGATGCTTGTCCTAATTTAAGCTATTCAGGCTATGTGGATACCAATACTCTTGGTAGCTATAGCATTGTGGCTAAATTAACAGACGCATCCGGCAATGAGACAACTAAGAATATGACTATTAATGTGGTGTCTTCAAAGCCTTCAGAAACAGATAATAGAACAAGAATTAACTATAGTGACTTTATGGCAACTTATGCTGCCGATAATGTGCATTTTGGCATAGATGTATCAAGATGGCAGGGCACTATTGATTTTAATGCCGTAAAAGCGGCAGGTGCAGAATTTGTAATCATAAGAATTGGAGGCTGGGATGGCTCCGAACTTTATAGGGATTCTTGTTATGACTACAATATCAAGGCGGCAAAGGAAGCAGGCCTAAAGGTAGGAGTATATTTTCATTCAAATGATAACACGGTCTCTGGTATGACAACTCACTCTCAGCAGTTACTTTCCATGCTTGATGGGGTGGAGCTAGATTTTCCAGTGGCTTTTGACTGGGAGAGCTGGTCGAGATTTCAGAAGTACAACATGAGTTTTCAGACTCTAAACCAGCTTTTCTATACTTTCCACGACACATTAGCTGCCGGGGGGTATAGCACTATGTTGTACTCTAGTAAATACTACCTAGAAAATTTCTGGGATAACGTGTATAATTATCCGGTTTGGCTAGCAAATTACGTGACACACACTAGCTATGTAGGTAGTTATTCTATCTGGCAGGTTAATAACATTGGTCGAATCGATGGAGTTGGTGGAGACGTAGATTTAGATATTTATTATGGCTCTTTTAATTAGAGTCAAAGGAGTGTAGAAATGAGCAGTATTAAAGTAATGGATGTTAAAGCAGAAATTATAAGTGACAACGACAAAGAGGCTGCCGCTTTAAGAGAAGAAGTTAGAAAGAATAAGGTCTTTTTTGTAAACCTCATGGCCAGTCCAGGGGCAGGAAAGACTACAACTTTGGTTAGAACTATTAATGCACTTAAAAGTAAATACAGAATTGGCGTTATGGAAGCAGATGTAGATTCTTTAGTAGATGCCAAGACTATTGAAGAAACAGGGGCTAAGGTGGTGCAGTTGCACACTGGTGGCGCTTGTCATATGGATGTTGCCATGACTAAGTCTGGCCTTGATTTACTTGATTGCAAGGACCTTGATTTGGTTTTCCTTGAAAATGTAGGCAACTTGGTATGTCCTGCGGAATTTGACGTAGGGGCTAACAAAAGGGTAATGATTTTATCTGTGCCAGAAGGCGATGATAAGGCCCTAAAGTATCCATTGATGTTTGAAGTTAGCGACCTTTTATTAGTCAACAAGATTGACTGTCTTGAGGTATTTGATTTTAATTTTGATGCCTTAAAGGAAAATGTATCTAAGCTTAATAAGAATCTTGAGATAATTCCGGTATCTTCCCTTACAGGCGAAGGCTTTGATAAGTGGATTGATTGGTTAGACAAAGAAGTAGACAGTTTCTTAAAGGATGCAAGAAAGGACAGATAAATGAAGGTTGTTGAATTACATAAAAGTGTGACAGAGTCTAATGATAGGGACGCTAATGATTTAAGAAAAGAATTAAAGGAAAGAAAGGTTTGTCTTGTGAATTTAATGAGTAGCCCTGGGGCTGGCAAGACAACACTTCTAGCTAAGACAGTAACTGACCTTAAAGGTCAGTTAAAGATAGGCGTAATTGAGGCTGACATTGCATCGGATGTGGATGCTATAAAGATTTCTAATCAGGGTGCTAAAAGCATTCAGGTGCATACAGATGGAATGTGTCATATGGACGCAGGCATGACAAAGCGAGGAGTAGACGAGCTTGGAGTTGATGAGCTTGATTTGGTCTTCCTTGAAAATGTTGGCAATTTAATCTGCCCTGCAGAATTTGACACAGGGGCACATAAAAACGTAATGATTTTATCTGTGCCAGAAGGTGATGATAAGCCTTTAAAGTATCCTTTGATGTTTGAGAGAGCCGACGCGCTTTTACTTACAAAGATGGACACAATTAAGTTTTTTAATTTCGATTTAGAAAAATGTATAGATCAGGTTAAAAAACTAAATCCTAATATTAACATTTTCCCAGTATCTGCTAAGACTGGCGACGGTATGGATAAGTGGGAAGCGTATCTAAAATCAACTATCTTTTAGAGAAAGGAACGAATATGCAGATTGAAAATAAAGAAAATCTTTCGCAAAGAACAGCTAGCTGCCTAAAGACAATGATAGTAGACAAGAATAAGTATAAGCCTGGTGAAAAGTTGCCTAATGAAAATGTATTAGCTGACGAGTTGAAGGTTTCTAGAACTACATTAAGAGAAGCAATAAGAATTCTTGTATCAGAAGGTTTATTGACAGTTTACAGAGGACGAGGCACATATGTTTCTGATGTCCTTAATCAGTACGTAGAAGGTGGCACAATCCATATGGAAGATGCCCTTGCTATGAAGGTGACATTAAGAGATTTATATGAAGCAAGACTAATAATAGAGCCAGAGGCAGCAGCCCTTGCAGCAAAGAGAGCAACAGATGAAGAGATTCAAGAGATTCTTAGATTGGGAGATATTTGTCAAAAACAAATCAAGAAGAATCCTAAATCAAAGAAAAGAATTGAGTCAGAGACAAATTTTCATGGAGCTATTATGAAGGCTTCACACAACGACTTTTTAACACAGTTTATACCTGTGCTTACAGAAACAATTGAGAAGACATTTGCATTAGAAGAAAATCTAGATATGATTGCACAGGATGCTTATAATGATCACATTGTAATCATGAAGTTCTTAGAAAGAAGAGATTCAGACGGACTTAAAAGTGCAAGCATAATGCATCTTAGACATGCCTTATGGAATGAGAATTTAACAGACAGTATTTAAAGTTAAACAGATATTAAAAACGACAATTAAAACAAAACAGAGAATTAAAAGATAAGAAGCTAGGAGATTAACTTTTTCGTTAATTTCCTAGTTTTTTAATTTATGTGTCTAGTTTTATTGAATAAAAACTATCGACTTGGTATAATAATTATAACTGTAATTACGTGAAAATTTGAAAGGGGTAACCGTATGTTTAGTCAATTATTCGGTAAGTATTTGATTGAGACTGACGTTATTTCAGAAGAAGAATTAGATGAAATAATAAAAAGCCTAAGAGACACAAGAACTAAGATTGGATTCTTAGCTGTAGCTAAGGGAATGCTAACAGAGACAGAAGCAAGTGAAATCAATAGATTGCAGGCCTTAGAGGATGCTAGGTTTGGCGATATTGCTGTAAGCAAGGGTTTCCTTTCTCAGCAACAACTAGATGAGCTTTTAAAGGACCAAAACGATGAGTATGTAAAATTTATACAGGTTTTAAGCGAAGAAAAAAATATATCTATGCCGGAAATTAATGGCTTTATAGAAGATTTTAAAAAGCAAAAAGGCTTTGATGATAATGAGATAGAGGCCCTTAAGGCCAACGATATAGACGCTATTGTGCCTATATTTGCCTTTGCCTCAAAAGCACATATAACAGATTTAGTTGCCCTTGTGCTTAGAAACATAACTAGATTTGTATCTACAGATTATTACATTGAGAAGATCCAGAGAGTAAAGGAGATGGACTACAATGCCTTTACTTGTATGGAGTTAAAGGGCGATGCAAATATACATCTAGGTTTTTTAGCAGATGATGACGTAACTGGTCTTACCCTTATTGCCAATAGATTTGCAAGAGAGGAATATCCTGATTTAGATGAAGAAGTCTTTGATTCCGTAGGTGAATTTCTTAATTGTATAGCTGGACTTTTTGCAACAAATGCATCACATAAGGAAGTTAAACTAGAGATTTTACCACAGTTTACCTATGAAAATCAGACTGCCATTGCAGATGCCTATGTCCTACCAATTTACATAGAGGGCAGAGAAGTATTTTTCTATGTAACCCTTGATGAGGAGGCAATGGTAGGTAAAAATCCTATGGATGTTAGTGGCGAATTAGTAGAAGGTAGCGTAGAAACTGCAGATAGTAAGGGCAAAATCGTTATTGTTGATGACTCTGGCCTTTCAAGAAATGTCCTAAGAAAGATTTTAGAGGACAACAATTTTACAGTTGTATGTGAGGCATCAGATGGCGTGGAGGCAGTGGAAGCATACCTAGACTATAAGCCAGATATCATTACCCTTGATATCACTATGCCACATCTAAACGGTAATGAAGCTCTAAAGCAGATTATTAAGGCTGATCCTGATGCAAATGTAATTATGATCACTGCTGCAGGACAGGAAAATAAGATTATTGATGCCTTAAAGGCAGGCGCTAAGCGCTTTATTACAAAGCCATTTTCAGAAAGTGACATTTTAAAGAATGTCAATGAAGTACTTGGCCTCTAGAAAAAACATTATTTTTTTGAAAAAATGTGTTGACTTTAGAATATACATGAGTTATTATAGTTGTCAGACAACCACTAAGAGTTGTTATACAACCTAAGAAACAAGCGCAAAACTCTACCGTTATGAGGAAGGAAGATGCTTTGAGTTTGAATAGGAATAAACACATTTTATGGAGGTATAGAAAAAATGGCAGAAGCAAGAATTTTCTATGAGTCAGATTGTAACGTAAGCTTACTTGAGGGTAAGACAATTGCAATTATTGGTTATGGTAGTCAGGGCCATGCACACGCTCTTAATTTAAAGGAATCAGGCTGTAATGTTATTATTGGTCTTTACGAAGGTTCTAAGTCTTGGAAGAGAGCAGAAGAGCAGGGCTTTACAGTATATACAGCAGCAGAAGCTGCTAAGAAGGCAGATATTATCATGATTCTTATCAACGATGAGAAGCAGGCTAAGTTATACAAGGAAGATATTGAACCAAACTTAGAGCCTGGTAACATGTTAATGTTCGCTCATGGTTTCAATGTTCATTTCGGTTTAATTAAGGCACCAGAGGGTGTAGATGTTACAATGATCGCACCTAAGGCACCAGGACATACAGTACGTTCTGAATATCAGGCTGGCAAGGGTACACCTTGTTTAGTAGCTGTTGAGCAGGATGGTACAGGTAAGGCTCTTGATATGGCACTTGCATATGGCGCAGGTATCGGTGGAGCTAGAGCTGGTATCCTTGAGACAACATTTAGAACAGAGACAGAAACTGACCTCTTTGGTGAGCAGGCTGTTCTTTGTGGTGGTGTTTGTGCATTAATGCAGGCTGGTTTCGAAACATTAGTAGAAGCTGGTTATGATCCACGTAACGCATACTTCGAATGCGTACACGAAATGAAGTTAATCGTAGACCTTATTTATCAGTCAGGTTTTGCAGGTATGAGATATTCAATCTCTAACACAGCAGAATACGGTGATTACATTACAGGTCCTAAGATTGTAACAGAAGATACTAAGAAGGCTATGAAGAAGATCCTTTCTGATATTCAGGATGGAACATTTGCTAAGGACTTCTTATTAGATATGTCTGAGGCTGGTGGACAGGTTCACTTCAAGGCAATGAGAAAGCTTGCAGCTGAACATCCAGCAGAGAAGGTTGGTGCTGACATTAGAAAGCTTTACAGCTGGAATAATGAAAGCGATAAATTAATTAACAACTAATTTTCGATATAAGTAAATGTGTTTTGAGGGAGAAGCGATAATCGTAAGGTTATCGCTTTTCTCTCGTTTTGCATTGTTTAAGAGATTAAGGTATTTAATAGCTCGTTTACTTCCTCCATTTGCATAGGTTTTGCAAGGAAGCCATCAAAGCCCATATTACTGTAATTTACCTTGTCTTCAACATTAGTATTGGCAGTCATAATAACTACTGGTGTTTGATTATTTGGACAAGTTGTCAGACCTCTTAGTCTCTTTAATAGACCTGGACCTGAAAGCTTTGGCATTAAGTCATCTAAAAAGATCAGGTCATATTTATTCTTTTGCAAATCTTTTAAAGCCTCTAAGCTATCATTAAAACTAAAGATACTAGCCCCTGTTAGTTCAAAGAAGGCAGTGGCAACCTTTATATTAATATCGTTATCATCTACAATTAATAATTTCATACCCTTTAAATTAGGAGTAGATTTTAATTTCTTATCTTCTTCGGCATCAAAGTTTTCACGTAAGACTTTCCTATATTCTCTAATAGTAAGGTCATCTGCTACAAATTGATCAACCTTAATAGTAATAATAGTTCCATCACCATAGCTAGAACGAACGGAAATTTCACCATCCATGTTATCAAGAAGACGTTTTGTAATGGATAGACCAAGGCCTGTACCTTCGATATTTCTTGTGTTTTCCATATCCACACGTTTAAAGGATTCAAAGAGGTAAGGTAAATCCTCCTCTTTAATACCAATACCTGTATCTGAAACTACAAAGGTAAATTTAATATTTGTGCTAGATTTTATACCAAAGGCTGAAAAACGTACCTCACCACTCTTTGTAAACTTAATGGCATTACTTAGGATATTGCTTAAAATCTGTCTTAAATGACTTTCATCACCAATAAGTAAATCTGGCAAATCCTCATCAATATCAAAGATAAAATCTAGATTTTTTATTTGAGCCTTTAGGCCGTAGGTAAATTTTAATTCGTCTAGTAATTCTGTTAAATGATATTCTGTTTCTACGATTTCAAGCTTACCAGCCTCAATCTTTGAAATGTCTAATACATCGTTGATGATGTGTAGCAAGCTGTTTCCTGCAACCTTCATATCATTGGCGTAAGAGCTAACATTTTCTTCCTTAGTACTATTAATAATGATCTCATTAATACCAAGCATGGCATTCATTGGAGTCCTGATCTCATGGGACATGTTAGCTAGGAAACTTGACTTTGCTCTGTTGGCATTTTGTGCTGTTTCGTTGGCCTCCTTTAATTCATTCATGGTTTCAGACAGGGAGTTATAGTCTCTAGTTTCAAGTGAAAGATAGAGTATAAACAAACCAAAGGAAGAGAAAAGTCCTATGATTTTTAGTTGACCATGAAGTAGGGGCTGTACAATAGCACCAAAAAGGGACATGATAAAGGTTATAATAAAGGCAACTCGTTCTCTGTTATACATTTTCTTAAAGCCTCTAACATAAACATACATGGAATAGATTGAGAAGTACATTGCTGGTAAATAACCGATTATGATGTAGTATTTTTGATTTACGATAGTATTAGTGGCGCTGTCATAGTAATCTATAAGGTAAGTAAAAGGATTACTTATAATTAAAGCTAGTGATACAATTAAAACTAGGATATTAAATCTAATAATGATTTTTGAGGTATTACTAAGGGTGTAGTACTCCATATAGCGGGAGAAGTTGTACATTGTAGTTACAGCAAAGAAAAACTGTATAGAGTCTATGAAGGCTTTAAGCAGGTCAAAGGAACTGTCAAGCTCAAGGATATAAGGCAGACTTACCTCAGATAGCACTAAAAGTAAGCAGCTTATAGCTGTAGCCTTGAAGGCTTTGGCAGTTTTAACATGCCTTAAAGATTGGTTCCAGGAAAATATTATAATAATGGAATCAAAGATTATGGCTACCATTTCGTATGAAATTCTTGGATATCTTAGAATGAAATCCATAGTAATTCCTCCTGTACATCGTCATACAAACTTAGTAATTGCTTATGCTTATCCCTAATTAGGGCAACGTTTGTGTTTATATTTTCTCCAGCAAGAATGGCCCTGCTAGCGTATTCCATCTCCATGGCGGCATCTGATAATTTAAAGGCGCCAATGGTTTTTGAATTAGATTTAAGGGAATGGGTTAAAATGTTATAAGAATCCCAATCCTGTTTATCATAGGCCTGACAAAGCTCAGTTCGCTTAGTTGGCTTGATTTTTATAAATTCATCTATTAAGGCACGGTACAAATCTTTGTCGTTTCTACAGTAGTTAAGACCGGCCTTCCAATCTACGCAAGTTTCACCATTATCACAAGAATTATTTGTCTCACTAGTATTGATGCTTTCTGTCTTTATTGGCTGGCTAGTAGTTGCTGTATTAATAGTTTTGTTTTGAATGGCCTTACTTGAGCTAGCGCTATCAATTAGGTCGCGTGGCAAGTAAGTAAGCAATATTCCCTTTAAACTAGAGGCATCTACAGGTTTGCTTAAATAGTCATTAAAACCGATGGAGATATATTTTTCTTTAGATCCAGAAAGGGCATCGGCTGTAAGAACAATAATCGGAGTTGCGTAGTTTATATTCTTTTTGTTAGCACGAACCTTTTTAAGAATCTGGGTTCCATCAATTATAGGCATAAAGGAATCAAGTAAAACCAAATCAAATTTCTCTCTTTCTAGAATATCAAGTCCCTCAGGACCACCTCCGGCAGTAGTAATCTGGGCATAGGTAGATTTTAAAAAGCCGCAGGCAACCTTTAGGTTCATCTCATTGTCATCTACAATAAGAATCTTTGCCTTAGAGGCTGTAAAGCTGTCCTTAATCTTATCAAGATTAGTAATCTTTTGCTCATTTAGATATTCTTTAATAGTCATCAGAGAAGTGATAGGCTGGAGGATTTCCATGTAAAATGTAGTACCAAGGCCATAATTTGAACGAACGCTAATGCTTCCACCCATCATATCTATAGATTGCTTAACGATGGATAGACCAAGACCTGTACCTTCTACATTTTTATTCTTCTTTAAATCCACACGTCTATAGCTTTCAAAAAGGTGGGTTAAATCTTCTTTCTTAATACCAATACCTGTATCGAAAATCTGCATTTTAAGCATAAGTAAATCGTCTTGTAAAGTTCCCCTAAGGGTAAAGACAATAGCTCCGCTAGAGGTATATTTTACTGAATTACTAAGGACATTAATTAGAACCTGCCTAATTTTTGCTGCATCACCAATTAGCTGATTTGGCAAGCTATCATCAATATCCATCATAAAAGGAATTCCCTTATCCTTAGCTCTTGTGCCTATAATTACATCTATATCCTTTATGATTTCTCCAAGATAGTAGGGGCGGTTGTGAATCTCAATAGTACCCGCTTCAATCTTAGATATATCTAAAACCTCATTAACAATAGATAACAAGGCATTTCCTGCAGATTTAATGTGTTGTGCATTTTCAAGGGTAGCCACATCAAGGGACTCATCAATTATTAAATCGTTAAGGCCAAGAAAGGCATTAAGTGGGGTTCTTATTTCATGTGACATGTTAGCAAGGAATGTACTCTTAGCTTTGTTTGCTAGGTCTGCCTCTTCTCTAGCAATCAGTAAATCTGCATTGGCTTTTAAAAGGTCTATGTAATCCTCAGTTTCAACTGTCATATATAGAATGAATAGGCCAACAGATACTAAGAGGCCTGTGATTGTGATTTCATCGTTAATTAAAGGTTGAACAATCATGCCAATAATGATAGTGCTAATAGTTAAGGCAAAGGTCATACGAATTCTTTTCTGAATTTGCCTATAGTTTCTAGCAAAGACAAAGACGCTAAAAGAATAGGCATATACAGCAAATAAAATACCCACGGGATAGAATAGTGGTCCGTGAACATATTCGTGTACATCGTAGTGATAAAGGGAAATAATGCCCGTAAATAGGTTAATAATAAGCAGAATTATATATATAATAAAGACTATTATGTTAAATTTCCAAACGCTTTTTTTTCCGAAATTTCCAAAGGAGAGCTCAAAGTATGAGGCAAGACCGAAAGCTAAGGTAATAACTAATACATAGACTAAGAGATTGAAAATGTTTATAAGATAGAAATTAAGAATATTTTCCGGTAAATCCTCGAGCCAAGAAGCGGAAGTTTCAATAATTGTCAAAAGAGTACCACAATAAAGAAGGGCCTGAAAGGCTCTTCCTAATTTATTGACTCTTTTTACCTGAAGATTAGAGAAAAATATTAATATTATGTCAAATACTACTGCAGAAGCTTGAATATGAGCCTCTTCGTGTCTTAATAAAAATTCCAACATAAGTTATGTCTCCAAAATCTATTCAATTACCATACAAACTAAAGTTATTATATCACAGTTGTCTGTTAATTTAAATAATTGTTGGACTTTCTTAAACAAAAAATTCAATCTTATAGGCTAGATTTATTATTTAATAAAGTGTATAATAAAGCAATTTATAAGACAAAGATTTTTAAATAGCTATTATTGAAGATATAGAAAGATAAAACGAGGAAGTATATGAAGATATTTGAAACACATGCTCACTTTGATGATGAGTGTTATGATGAGGACAGAGAAATTCTTATTGATGAAATGATTGGTGAGAATGGTATAATAGAATCAATTGTAAATGTTGGAGCTAGTTTTAAGGGTTGTAAGGACTCTGTAGAATTAGCTAAGAAGTATGATCAGATTTATGCAGCCATTGGCTTGCATCCTGAAGATATAGAAAGTCTTGATGATGAGGTTATTGAATGGCTTACAAATCAAGTAAAGACTAATGAGAAGGTAGTGGCAATTGGAGAAATCGGACTTGATTATCACTATGATGAACCAGATAGAGAGCTTCAAAAGGAAGCCTTTAAAAGACAGCTTATTTTGGCCTCAGACCTTAATAAGCCAATAATTATTCACTCAAGAGATGCATGCAAGGATACACTAGACATTTTAAGAGATACACTAGATACAAGCGGTGAGCATGTTTATAAAAATGGCGGAATAATTCATTGTTATTCTTATTCAAAGGAAGCAGCCCTAGATTTCCTAAATCTTGGTTTTCACATTGGAGTAGGAGGAGTTGTAACCTTTAAGAATGCTAAGAAATTAAAGGAGGCTGTAAAGGTCATCCCTCTTGATAGATTAGTTCTTGAAACAGATAGTCCATATATGGCACCGGAACCTCACAGAGGTAGCAGAAACGACAGTAGAAATATTCAGTATGTAGCTGAAAAAATTGCTGAATTAAAGGAAGTATCAGCACAGGAAATTATAGATATAACAAACCAGAATGCAAAAAAACTCTTTTGGAGGAACTAATGGACAAATCAAAACTACATAAACTTATTGATGTGGCAGCAGCAAGACAAGAAGCTGATTTGGTAATTAAGAACGGCAAGATTATTGATGTCTATCAGGGCAAGATAATTGAAGGCGATATTGCAATTTCCGATGATTATATAGCTGGTATTGGAAATTATAAGGGTAAGGAAGAGATTGATGTAGAGGGAGCTTATGTATCTCCCGGTTTTATTGATGGTCATATTCATATTGAGTCTTCCTATATGACACCTGAGGAATTTTCAAGACTAGTTGTACCTCTTGGAACTACAACAGTTATAACAGATCCCCACGAGATTACTAACGTGTGTGGAATTGACGGCCTTGATTACATGATTGAGGCAGCAGCAAGCACAGCCCTTGATATTAGAGTGATGGTGCCAAGCTGTGTACCAAGCACACCTTTTGAGAATTCTGGGGCAGTTGTAAGTGCAAAGGATATTGAAAATATTTTCAAAACAAGGAAAGTTCATGGCCTAGCTGAGTTTATGAACAGCGTAGGCGTTATTAATAATGATGAGGAGTGTGTGGCAAAGTTAGCTGCAGCCATTGAATCTGGCAGGGTTATTGATGGCCATGCCCCAGATGTTGCTGGAAATGAGCTTAATGCCTATATTGCAGCAGGCATCTCAACAGATCACGAGTGCAGCATAATAGAGGACATGGAGAATAAGCTTTCTCGTGGTATGTATATTTTGCTTCGCCATGGCTCAGCTTGTCATGATTTAGAAAATCTACTTCCAGGGGTCAATGAAGAAAATTATAAGAGATGTCTTCTTTGCTCAGATGATAGACAGATTCATACAATCTTTGAAGAGGGCCATGTTGATGACTTAGTTAGAAGATGTATTAAGGCAGGAATTAAGCCAATTCATGCTATTAGAATGGCAACACTTAATGCAGCTGAGTGTTATGGTATTAAGGAAATTGGTGGAATTGCGCCGGGAAAGAAGGCTAATCTTGCGGTTTTTAATAATCTTGAGGACTTAAAGGCTGTAATGACTTTTATTGATGGTAAGCTTTGTGCTAAAGAGGGCAAATACTTACTTCCAGTTAAAAGAGTAGATGTTACAAAGGTATCTTCTTCAGTTAATGTTAAAGATTTTAGTGAGGCTAAACTTAAATTAGAGTTAAAGTCTAATAGGGTTAAGACTATGAATATCTGCCCAGATGGGGTTTTAACTAAGGCTGGAGTTGAAGAGATTGAATTAGATGATAAGGGCGATTTTGTCTATAATAAGGATAAGGATATTGTAAAGATAGCAGTAGTTGAGAGGCATCATGGTACAGGAAATGTTGGAGTTGCATTTTTAAAGGAATTTGGAATTAAAGAGGGTGCAATTGCTCTATCTGTAGCTCACGATTCCCACAACATTATTGCTGTAGGCACTTCAAATGCTCAAATTGCTATGGCAGTTAATGAGGTTATAAAGATGACGGGTGGTATAGCTATTGTTCACAAGGATGAAGTAAAACACGCTATTCCGCTTACAGTGGCAGGAATTATGAGTACTGAAAATGCAGAGACTTTTAATGAGAAGCTAGCTGCCGCTCATAAATTTGCCCATGAGGTTTTAAAGGTGGATAAGGACAAGGATCCATTTATGGTGCTTTGCTTTATGGCACTTCCAGTAATCCCAGAACTTAAGATTACTGATATGGGACTTTTTGATGTAAATGAATTTAAATTTACAAGACTTGAGGCCTAGAAGATTAGAAGTTTAGAAAGCTAGAGCTTAGAAATTTAACTTGCTATAAAAATTAATATATAAAATAAGCCAGTAGAAATTAATCTACTGGCTTTTCTTTATACGTCAATATTCAAACCCTAAAAGAATATTCAAATCTTAATTAGCTAAAGTTAGTAACTAAAGATGCAATTCTAAGTGCGAATAATACGAATACAACCCACATAACTGGGCTAACGTCCTTAGCCTTCTTTGTGCAAACCTTTACGATTACCCAAGAAACAACGGCAAACATGATACCGTTTGAGATTGAGTATGTTAAAGGCATGATAAGAACTGCAAGGTAAGCACCAATAGCATCAGCTGCATCAGCCTCAAAGTTAATCTTTGTGATTGATGTAAGCATAAGCATACCAACATAGATAAGAGCTGGAGATGTAGCAAATGAAGGGATAGCAAGGAATACAGGGCTAAATAATAAAGCTACGATGAATAATAAACCTGAAACGCAAGCTGTAAGACCTGTCTTACCACCTTCAGCAACACCAGCAGAAGATTCTACGAAAGATGTAACTGTAGATGTACCAAGAGCAGCACCAAGTACTGTACCAATAGCATCAGCCATAAATACTCTACCAACTCTTGGAAGTGTACCATCTTCCTTAAGTAACTTAGCCTTATCTGCAACACCTACTACAGTACCAACTGTATCGAAAAGATCTACAAATAAGAAACTGAATAAAATAGCGATGAACTGAATGATATGTTCTCCAGCCCAAGCGAAGTTGAAGTGGAAAGCTGTTTCCTTAAGACCGCTAAAGCTTGAAACGCTAATAACGCCGCTAGGAATAAGTGAGTAAACACCATTTTCAACATCAACTACATACCAACCAATCTTCTCAGCAATAATACCAAGAATCCAAGTTGTAATTATACCAATAAGTACAGAACCCTTAACGTGGTAGTGACTTAAAATAACAATAATAAGTAAACCAACAAGACATAATACAACGTCTGGTCTTGAGAAATCACCAAGATCTACAAGTGTTGAACTACTAGCGATTGTAACGTTAGCACCCTTAAGACCGATGAAAGCGATAAATAAACCGATACCAGCAGTAATACCATACTTAACGTTCTGTGGAATACCGTTGATAATCTGTTCTCTTATCTTGAAGATAGAGATTACGATGAAGATTACACCTTCAACGAAAACTGCTGTTAATGCAACTGTGAAAGCATTAGCTCCCATATCTGATAATTCTGTTAAACATACTGTGTAAGCAAAATAAGCATTAAGACCTAAACCAGCAGAAAGTACTATTGGGTAATTAGCCCAAAGACCCATAACAAAAGTAGCAACAGCGGATGCTAAACAAGTAGCGATGAATACACCGTCCTGATTCATTACTGTACCTAAGATGTTAGGATTTACAGCTAGGATGTAAGCCATGGCAAGGAATGTTGTAATACCGGCAATTACTTCGGTTTTAACATTAGTGCCGTGTTCTTTGAGTTTAAATGTTTTTTCAAGCATTTTGTTCTCTCTCTTTCTTTTTTTATAAATGTATTTTGCGCGATATTTACTAATAAACATAAAAATATTTAAAGTAAATAAACGAACATCTAAATTATAACAAAAAGTCTTAGAATAATAAATATAAAAATTTATTTTTTGTTAAATGCTAATTATCTAAAGTGACTATACTTATAATATTGATAATAATTTCTTGAAATGGTATAATTTTTACAGATGTTAAAATGTATATGAGTTTGTGAATGCAAAATTGAAAATTTGTAATTGGGGGATTTAATATGACTAATGATGAACTAAAAGATTATGTAATTGATAATATAGATTTAGCCATAGAAAATGCGTATATAGAGCCTTTTTATCAGCCAGTTATAAGGACTATAACTGGTAAATTATGTGGTTTTGAAGCTCTTGCCAGGTGGATTGATCCAGAGTATGGAATGATTTCGCCGGCTATTTTTGTGTCTGCACTTGAGTCTGTAGGACAAATCTATAAGTTAGATTTATATATTATGGAACGTGTATGTAAGGATTTTGTAGCGCGAAAGGAAAAGGCGGGTTATGCAGTTCCTTTTTCATTGAATCTATCCCGTCAGGATTTCGATAAGTGTGATATAGCTGAAATAATTGAGAAAAATGTAAAAAAGTATAATGTGCCAAGAAACATTTTAAATATAGAAATTACAGAAAGTTGTATTGGCAAAGATCCAGAGTTTATGAAGAAAGAAATAGATAAACTACATAACTTAGGTTATAGTATATGGATGGATGATTTTGGTAGTGAATATTCTTCTTTTAATGTCTTAAAGGATTTTGATGTAGATGTATTAAAGATAGATATGAAGTTTATTGCTAGTGATGAAATAAAGGCTAAAAAGATAGTTATGTCTATTGTAGATATGGCTAAGAAAATAGGAATTAAGACTTTAGCTGAAGGTGTTGAAACAAATACTCAATATGAGTTTTTAAGAAATATAGGTTGTGAAAAAATTCAAGGATATTTTTTTGGAAAACCAATGAGTCTAGAAGGTACAGCAGATTTTTTTGATAATTATAGTAATGGAGTAGAGTTACCTTATGAGAGCCATTATTATGACAAAATAGGCTCTGTAAATATTTTAAGTCCGGCTACCTTTATGGGCTATAATGCAGAAGAATTAGATGAACTAGGTTTTAACACGCAGATTCCAATAACTATAGCAGAATTGAAAAATAATAAGCTTGACTTCATTTTCTATAATCAAAGCTTTGAAACACAGTTAAAAAGTTTTGGCGTTAATAGTATGGAAATCTTAAAACTAATAGTTAATGATAAAGAAAGTAGTTATTATAGAAAGATAATGGATATATTTAAACTTGCAGATCAGCTAGAGGAAACTTATGCAAGTGGTAACTTTATAATTGATGATAAGTTATGTATTGCAAAAGTTTATAAGCTTGAAACTTGTAATGAGCAAACTGCTTATGTCTGTGTTCTAGTAAATATGGTAAATGACCAGGAATATCTCAATAAGATAACTAAGGAAAAATATATTAAGGCCATCTTTAATAAGTATGATAGAGTAGATGTATTTGATTTGAATAAATTAATTGATACAGAAATTTATGTTAACGATCAAAATATTTATAGTTACGATGGCGGAGATATTCATAGTAATATGGAAAAATATGCTGCTGACCGCGTTTACTATGAAGACGCAGATAGG
Source organism: Lachnospira sp. (assembly GCF_016290755.1). Lineage (NCBI taxonomy): Bacteria > Bacillati > Bacillota > Clostridia > Lachnospirales > Lachnospiraceae > Lachnospira > Lachnospira sp. The sequence goes on along the minus strand of NZ_JAEEVD010000006.1, from coordinate 14,012 downwards.
TATATGAAATTTTTTGATATGGCTACTTTAAGAAAGAGAATTCAAAACTCTAAAGAACGTATTATAACTAGTTATGTAAGAGTTAAAGATGGCAATGATTATGTATGGAAGGTTTTTGAATGTAATTATATAGGAAATAATAAGGTGGTCGGAACTACAAGAAATGCTAGTGATTCAGAATTGAAATATGCGCCTTATTTAGTAAAGAAGGTAAATGTAACTAATATTAATTCTTATGAGGCTTCTTTTAGTCAAGTTAATCCTAATGTAATATGTTATTGGAAGGATTTGGAACTGAGATATACAGATGCAACTAAGGGGTATATTAATTTTTATGGCATAGAAAGTTTGAAGGATATTTTGAATAAAACCGACACGGAATTAAATTGGGTAGAGGATTCGATTGTTGCAGATAAAGAAAAAGAGGTTTTGCAAACAGGCATAAAAACAAGTCTTGTAGAGACTATAACTGTAAAAAATGAAGCAAAGGTTCTTATAATTGACCTGTCGCCAATTTATGATAACGGAAAAATCATAGGCTTAATGGGTTACGTAACAAATATTTATGGTAAGGTCAAACTAGGGGAAAGCACCATTTTTATAGATGATTATTCTGGCACTTTAAATACTAAGGGATTAATGTCCGAGGTTAATAAATTTTCAGACGAATTCTTGCTAAATGATAAGAAGTATGCAGTTCTAATTGTTGATATTAAAGACTTTAAGTACGCTGTAAAAAATTATGGGAAGTTTTTTGCTAAGGATATTCTAAATGCAATTGGCAAGAAATTAGTAGATATTGTTGGCGTAAAGGGAGTCGTAGGAAGAATAGAAACAGACCACTTTATGATTTTAACTAGATATGAAGTAGAAAGTGAATTAGAAGAACTTAAAGAAAAATTATTGTTAGAAATTAACAAAATTAATAAGATTTCAAATAAATCGTTTACAATTGATGCGTATATAGAATATACTACTTGCTTGGAAGACGATACGACAGAAAAATTAATTGGTCGTACAATGAATAAAATAGCTCAGATAAAGAGCAAAAATAGGAATGGTGAATAATATGAGAAATGCTGTTATAGCACAATCAGGTGGCCCTACAGTGGCAATTAATGCTAGCTTAGCTGGTGTTTTAGATTATAATGTGGAAAATGCTACATTTTCAAAGATTTATGGCTCTCTTAACGGAATTACTGGAATTCTAGAAGATAGATTTATTGATTTATCAAAGAAGATAGAAGAGTGTGATAACTTTATTGAAAAATTAAAGCTCACACCTGCAATGTATCTTGGTTCTTGCAGATATAAGATGCCTCTTCCAGAGGATAAGCCAGAAGTTTATGAGAAGATTTTTGCTTTCTTTAAGGAACATGAAATTGATGCTTTTTTCTATATTGGTGGAAATGACTCAATGGATACAGTTGATAGATTATCAAAGTATGCTAAGTCAATTAATAGTGATGTGAGAGTTATTGGTATTCCAAAGACTATTGATAACGATTTAGTTCATATCGACCATACACCAGGTTTTGGTTCAGCAGCTAAGTATGTTGCTACATCAATTCTTGAAATGGCTCATGATACATACATTTACAAGCTTAAGTCAGTTACAATCGTAGAAATTATGGGACGTGATGCAGGTTGGTTAACTGCAGCTTCAGTTCTTGCAAGAAATGAATATAGTGCAGCCCCACATCTTATCTACCTTCCAGAGGCAGCTTTTGATCCTAAGGAATGTGTTGAGGATGTTAAGGCTTTACTTGAAAAGCAGGATGATGTAATTATTGCAATTTCAGAGGGTATTAGAGACAAGAATGGTAATTATTTCTCAGCTTCTGAAAGCAAGTTAGATAAATTCGGACATGTACAGCTTAGTGGTGCAGGTAAGGCACTTGAGCACTTAATCGCTAACGAAGTGGGTTGTAAGGTACGTTCCGTTGAATTAAACATTTTACAAAGATGTGCAACTCACCTTGCATCTTTAACTGACCTTGAAGAATCAGTTAAGTTAGGTGAAACAGCAGCAGGCCTTGCAGCTAAGGGTGAAACAGGCCTTATGGCTACAATCACAAGAACTTCAGATGAACCATACGAAACAGTTTATGGTGGACATCCAGTTTGCGAAATTGCCAACGGTGTTAAGGCAGTGCCAAGAGAGTGGATTAATGAAAGAGGTAACGACCTTACTAAAGAGATGGTAACTTATCTTAAGCCACTTATTAAGGGCGAGCCTCAGCTTAGCTTTAAGGATGGCATGCCAGAATATCTTGATGTTACACATTTAATTGAGCAGTAGGAAAATGTTTTGTCTCATGAATATGAGTAACTAAAGTGGTATATTTTCTAAGAAATTAATTAAACAAAAAGTCAGATTGCGTCTAATTGAGAACTATTATCAATTGGACGCAATTTTTTATGGTTTTATTATTTTCTAAGACTTTAAAAATACTAAAAACTGGCTTATAATTAATTAGACGTTAATTTAAAACTAGGAGGATAATAGGTTATGGGAATGCCAGATCAGACTATAGAGTTTAGATATGACACACAGTTATTATTAGATCAGTACGTAGAGGATGGAGTAGATCCAGACGATTTAGCTGATGATTTAACAGATGAAATTAGAGAATATGTTTTAGAGAATATTAAGGGCGATTCAATGGTAATCGCTGGTGATTCAGGTGAAGATGAGTTTGGCGAGAAGGCTACAGTTAAGCTTCACTATCACACTAACGAACCATGGGATGTTCTTGCATATTGCAGAACTCACGGTGAAATTTATGACATCGTTGTAGAAGACATGGACAGACAGTCAAGAGATTTAAAGGGCTAATATAAATATAGTAGCTTTAAAGGCTTTCTAGCTTTATGTTTTGAAGTTTTAGCGTTTCAAGGCTTTGGCGTATTGAAGCTTTGTTGGTTCAAGGCTTTCGTATCAAAACTTTAATGCCAGAAAGAGCCAATCTTGCAGCTGTTGTTTATGAGTTTTTGACTTAGGAGGTATTATATGTTAAAGGTTTATGGTAGCGAAATGTGCCCAGATTGCATTAACTGCAAGAGAAATTTTGATGACAATGGTATCGAATATACATATATCGACATCAATAAGAATTTAAAGGACTTAAAGGATTTCTTAAAGATGAGAGACGAGAATCCGATTTTTGATAGACTTAAGGCTATTGGAGACATTGGAATTCCAGCAATCGTTATGGAAGACGACACAGTTTTCACTGACTGGGAAGGCTTCTTATCAGAGAGAAATTTACCTATTACTTATGAAAATGTAGGCAAAGCCTGCAGTATTGATGGCAAGGGATGCTAATTGTAAAGATTTTAGCTTAGATAAGATTCTAATAGAAAATTATAAGAAAATGTAAGAAATTTAAGGGGCCTTCGGGCCCTTATTTTTATGCTTTAAATCCTGATTATCAAATAGTGTTAGTGTTGAAAATATTTATAGGATATGGTATTATTTCCTTAGAAACTTACGTGAAATTCAATACTGGGCAAAGCAGGGGAAATCCTGTGACGCAAAACTAGAGGGCCTTTAAAATGGTAGCCAGGTGCATAAAATGACATTTAGCGCTATTCTTTTAAAGAATGGCGCTCTTTTTGTGTCATACAACATTTTATTTTGGCCTAAACAAAGGATTACAGCTTTCCCGTTGAACTAATAAATACTCTAAAGGGTTTTCGAGAGGTGAAGTTATGGCGGATGGAAAGTACAAATTAAAAAATTACACATTTGATACAGAAGAAGAATACAATATCGCATTAGACGAACTTGAAAAGATCAAAAACATGGCGAAATTCCACGATATTTATGACATTGAAACACAAAAACAGATTCTTTACGTGGCCGATGCAGGTGCTCTTGTTTTCCAAACACCTCTCGGTCTTGATTTCATGCATGAACTTCGTGAAATGGTACGTAAAGCCGAGGAAATAGATGAAGATTTAGCAGCCGACATTGCAAATGCCATTGGTAACGCCAATAATAGCGAGAAGAGCGAAATCCTCGATGCCTTCCAGGATGAAGATGAAAATGAGGCAATACCGGAAGAGGCTGTAGCTGAGGAAGTTGCAGAGGAAGAGGCTGTTGATGAAACTGCGGATGAAGCGGTGGCGGAAGTTGCAGAGGAGCCGGTGGCTGAAGAGATGCCGGTAGAAGAAATGGTAGCAGAATCAGTTGCAGAAGAAATGCCGGTTGAAGAAATGGTAGCAGAAGCTGTTTCGGAAGAACCGGTGGCTGAGGAAATGCCAGTAGAAGAAGCGGTAGCCGAGATGCCAATAGAAGAAATGATGGCGGAAGCTGTTGCAGAGGAGCCAGTAGCCGAGATGTCAATGGAAGAAATGGCGGCAGAAGCTCCAGCAGAAGAGCCGGTGGCTGAAGAGATGCCGGTAGAAGAAATGATGGAAGAGGCAGCTGTTGAAGAGCCAGTGGTCGAAATGCCAGTAGAAGAGATGACAGCAGAAGCAGTAGCAGAAGAGCCAGTAGCCGAGATGTCAATGGAAGAAATGGTAGCGGAGGCACCAGTTGAAGAAGCAGTAGCTGAGATGCCAATAGAAGAAATGGTGGCAGAAGCACCTGCTGAAGAAGCGGTAGCCGAGATGCCAATGGAAGAAATGATGGCGGAAGCAGTAGCAGAAGAACCAGTAGCAGAAATGCCGGTTGAAGAGATGACAGCAGAAGCACTGGTAGAAGAGCCAGTAGCCGAGATGCCAATAGAAGAAATGGTAGCAGAGGCACCGGTAGAAGAGCCAGTAGCCGAGATGTCAGTAGAAGAAATGGTGGCAGAAACAGTTGCAGAAGAGCCAGTAGCCGAGATGCCAGTAGAAGAAATGGTGGCAGAAACACCGGTAGAAGAGCCAGTAGCCGAAATGCCAATGGAAGAGATGGTTGCGGAGACAGTTGCAGAAGCACCGGTTGAGGAATCGGCAATCGAGATGCCAATGGAAGAAATGGTAGCAGAGGCACCAGCTGAGGAAGCAGTAGCCGAAATGCCAATAGAAGAAATGATGGCAGAAGCAGTTGCAGAAGAACCTGTAGCAGAAATGCCAGTAGAAGAAATGGTAGTGGAAGCACCGGCAGAAGAGACAGTAGCAGAGATGTCAATGGAAGAAATGGCGGCAGAAGCTGTTTCGGAAGAGCCAGTGGCTGAGGAAATGCCAGTAGAAGAGTCAGTAGCAGAAATGCCAATGGAAGAAATGGTAGCGGAAGCAGTTGCTGAAGAGCCAGTGGCAGAAATGCCAGTAGAAGAGATGACAGCAGAAGCACCGGTAGAAGAGCCAGTAGCAGAGACGCCAGTAGAAGAAATGGTAGCGGAGGCACCAGCTGAGGAAGCTGCAGCAGAAATGCCAATAGAAGAAATGGTAGCGGAAGCACCTGTTGAAGAACCGGTAGCCGAGATGCCAATGGAAGAAATGGTAGCGGAAGCACCAACTGAAGAACCTGTAGCCGATATGCCAATAGAAGAAATGATGGCGGAAGCAGTTGCTGAAGAGCCAGTAGCCGAGATGCCAGTAGAAGCAATGATGGCAGAAGCAGTTGCAGAAGAACCTGTAGTAGAAATGCCGGTTGAAGAGATGGCTGCGGAGACAGTTGCAGAAGAACCTGCAGCAGAAATGCCGGCTGAAGAGATGGTAGTTGAAGCACCGGAAGAAGAGCCGGTAGCAGAAATACAAATGGAAGAGATGGCTGCGGAGGCAGTTGCAGAAGCTCCGGTTGAAGAACCGGTAGCCGAAGCACCAACTGAGGAATCGATAGCAGAAATACAAATGGAAGAGATGGTAGCGGAAGCACCAGCTGAAGAGCCAGTAGCCGAAGCTCATGTTGAAGAAACTGCTGCCAACGGAAATCCTGTTAAGTCACTAGTTGCTGAGATGCTTGAACTCACAGAACAAGCTGAAAAAGCAACAATGGATAAGATTGAAGGTACAAAGTCAGTATTAGATAATATTTTAGATATTGAATCTGATGACATAGAAATCGTTGATCCTAATGTTGATATTCTTGCAGAACTTGAAAATTCTAACTTTGAGTTAGCTGATGCAACTCCTCAAGTTGTGGAATTTGTAGATGATGGCGAGGGCACACAGAATACAAGCAAAGTAATAGAAGAGTCAGTAGCTACAGAAGCAACTGAAACAGTAGCTGAAGAAACTCCTGCAGAAATGCCGGTCATGGAAACACCTTCATTACCAGAAGATGAGTTGCCAGAAATTGAGGTAGATGTCGATGGAATGGTGGATATGATGACACAAGAAGCAAAGCCTGATATTGATATTAGTATCGACATGAGTGCTATGGATGAAGCCAATAAAGATAGACCAGTTTTTACAGATTATGAGAGCTATCTAGATGGTTTTGAAACACGACCAAGTTATGATGATTATGAAATCACAATAGATCAGGCTTATGCTGAAAAAGCAGTTCATCACAAGTTCATTCAGATAGATGAAAACTGGATTGCTTCTATTCAGCTTGAAGCAGGAATTCTAGTGGAATTAGATTAGAAACCTATTGTGTTGAAAATTGAATAATTGAGTAAAAGTGCCTAGAAAGAAGAATAAGAAGCTTTTTAGGCACTCTTTTTTATAGAAAACACAGGCATTATTTGAAATTCTTGAATAAAAATTTCACTAAAATTTCCGATTGTTGCGATTATAGCCACAAGATGTTAGTGAAGAAGGAAGTTGATTTCTGAAATCTTGTGCTTTTATTTTTGATATCCGGTGTTTACAGCCAAAATCAATAGCTAGAAATTTTTTTGAGAGCTTCACAGTGAGAGAAATTTGTGCTTGTTTTTCATGGTTTCTTTTAGGAAAGTCAAAAAGCCCGAAAAGTAGCCTTAAAATTTCTTGGTATAAGCCGGAAGAGCAGTGGCTAAAAGAAGGGAAGCAAAAGCCAAAAGGCACAAGAGCAAGTTCCTACCGCCGTAAATCTCCTGTGAGAGTGGAAGAAATCAAAATTTAAAGTAGAGAGGCCGGAAGAGCAGTGGCTAAAAGAAGGGAAGCAAAAGCCAAAAGGCACAAGAGCAAGTTCCTACCGCCGGAAATTTCCCGTGAGAGTGGAAGAAATCAAAATATGAAGAAGAGAGGCCGGAAGAGCAGTGGCTAAAAGAAGGGAAGCAAAAGCCAAAAGGCACAAGAGCAAGTCCCTACCGCCGTAAATCTCCCGTGAGAGTGGAAGAAATCAAAATATGAAGAAGAGAGGTCGGAAGAGCAGTGGCTAAAAGAAGGGAAGCAAAAGCCAAAAGGCACAAGAGCAAGTTCCTACTGCCGGAAATCTCCCGTGAGAGTGGAAGAAATCAAAATATGAAGAAGAGAGGCAGGAAGAGCAGTGGCTAAAAGAAGGGAAGCAAAAGCCAAAAGGCACAAGGGCAAGTTCCTATCGCCGGAAATCTCCCGTGAGAGGGAAAGAAACCAAAATATGAAATCAATAAAACTCAAAGCTAATCAGCAATAGTCACAATTATTAAATGATAAAGAACAATCATAAAATCTTCTTGCTTTTTTATATGAAAATGGTTACTATATGTTCGTATATATCAGTACTAAAAAGCTTGTATTTTAAGACGATTTAGTACTAACAATATGCAGAGTAGATTTTGAAGCGTTAAGTGCTATGTGAACAGGGAGTTGTCACTTAGACGAAAAGAGTATCTTGCGGTTTCAAAGTCGCATCCCGCTGCTACATACCGAGAGTTTTACCTCCCTATGTAGTTGAGGAATTACATAAGGAGGTTTTTTATGCCAATGAATTACGAGGAAGCTATTGCGTATCTTAAGGAGACTAATAGCTATGGCATGGTGCTTGGGCTTGAGAGAATTACTAATTTATTACACTATGTTGGAAACCCTCATAAGAAGTTGAAGTTTGTTCACGTTGCAGGAACGAATGGCAAAGGCTCTACGGTAGCATTCTTATCTAGCATTCTTAAGGCGTCATCCTTAAGAGTGGGAGTCTATTCATCCCCTGCGTTACTTGATTACAATGAAATTATAAAAGTGAACAATGAAAGTATTTCAAAGGCTGATTTAGCACAGCTAACAACAGTCTTAAAAGCTGCTTGCGATCAAATGGTAAAAGATGGTTTAGGCCATCCAACAGAATTTGAAATTACTACAGCTATGAGTTTTCTATACTTCTTATCTCAGGATTGCGATATATGTATCTTAGAGGTAGGCCTTGGCGGATTACTTGATTCTACTAATGTTATTGAAAGCTGCGAACTCGCTATTCTCACATCTATTAGTTTCGACCACGTTAGAGTTTTAGGCAACACATTAACAGAAATTGCATTACATAAATGCGGAATCATTAAGGAAGGTATCGACGTCTTAACCTGTGATCAGGAAGACGAGGTAATGGATGTTATTGAAGAAAGTGCTAGGAATAAGAAGGCAAGACTTCATAACTCAGAATTACCAGTAGGAATGAAGGCTGATTGTATAAGTCTTGATGGACAGACTTTTACTATGAATGGAATTGGCACTTTAAAAATTAATTTAGCAGGAGATTATCAAATCTATAATGCAGCATTAGCCGTGACTGCTGCCCACATTTTAAAGAATAAGGGCTATAAGTCGATTACAGCAGAAACTGTAAGGCAAGGTTTAATTGAGTGCAGATGGCCATGTAGATTTGAATGCATAAATAAAGAACCTATTGTCATTGTTGATGGTGGACATAATGCAAAGGGAATTGATGTTTTAGTCTCAAGTCTCTATAAACATTTTAAAGACAAGAAATTGATCTTTATTATGGGTGTTATGGCAGATAAGGATTATCAGTATATGATAAACAAGATTTCAAAATTGGCCAAAGAAATAATATGTGTAACAGCACCAAATAAGAGAGCGCTATCTGCTAGTGATTTAAGCAAGTTTATTAGTGAAAATTACGGTATAAAGACGGAAGTTGCAGAAAGCCTAAAAGAGGCTGCAAGCTTAAGCCTTAAGAAGGCAGAGAAAAACGATGTTATAGTAGCATTTGGTTCTCTTTATTATGTTGGTTTAATAAAAGAAGAATTTTTAGGTATTTTTTAATATCTAGAAAATGTGTTTTTTAAGGAAGGTTAGGTGTGAGAAATGTTTGATGATGAGAAAATAAAGGAAGGCGTAAGACTTATACTTGAAGGAATTGGTGAAGATGTTAATCGCGAAGGCTTACTTGAAACTCCCGACAGAGTAGCTAGAATGTACCATGAACTTGCTGAAGGTTATAGTGATGACGCTAAGGAGCATTTATCAAAGAGATTCCACGTAGATAATTCAGATATCGTAATGGAGAAAGATATTTATTTCTATTCTTTATGTGAACATCATATGTTACCTTTCTATGGAAAAGCAGCTATTGCTTATATTCCTAACGGAGAGGTAGTTGGATTAAGTAAAATTGCAAGAACAGTTGAAGTTTATGCAAGACGTTTACAGATTCAGGAACAATTAACAAATCAGATTGCTGATGCATTTATGAAGGAATTAAACTGCAAGGGCGTTATGGTTCATATTGAAGCTGAGCATATGTGTATGACAATGCGTGGCATTAAGAAGCCAGGCTCAAAGACAGTTACAGTTGTAAAGCGTGGGGCATTTGAGGACGAAAAGTTAGAAAATACATTTTACAGAATGTTAGGTTAATATGGAGAGAGTGAATAGAATTTTGGCAAATGAGACATTTAAAGAGAATATGTTACATTTGCAAAGGATTGAAAAAGATAGACAATACTGTAGGCATGGCATTGACCACTTGTTAGATGTGGCAAGGCTTGCCTACATTGAGGACTTAGAAAAAGGGCTGGCAATAGAGAAGGAGATAATCTATGGAACAGCCCTTCTTCACGATTTGGGAAGAGTTTTAGAATACACTAAGCAAATCCCACATAATGAGGCTAGTGTGCAGTTAGCAAAGGAAATTTTGCCTGAATGCGGTTTTAATAATGAGGAAGTTAAGCGCGTTTGCGGGGCAATTGCTGCGCATAGAGACGAAAAGGGTATGTTAGATGATGGACTTGCGGGGCTTCTTTATAGGGCAGATAAGAAATCTAGAACCTGTTTTGATTGTCTTGCCACAAAGACTTGTAAATGGAGCGAGGAGAAGAAGAATCATCTAATAGTTGACTAGATTAGGAGGCAACATGTTAATAGGAAATAAGGAATTTGATTTTGAAAATGAAGCTTACATCATGGGAATTTTAAACGTGACACCGGATTCTTTTAGCGATGGCGGTAAGTGGAATACTTTAGAAAATGCAGTAGCCCACGCAAAAGATATGATTGAGGAAGGTGCTGCAATCATTGATGTAGGTGGTGAATCCACAAGACCTGGATACACAGTTATTAGTAATGAAGAGGAAATAAATCGAGTAGTTCCTGTGATTAAGGCTATTAAGGAAAAGTTTGACGTAGCAGTTTCCATTGATAGCTATAAGTCAGAAGTAGTTGAGGCTGCAATTAAGGCAGGAGCTGATTTGGTTAATGATATATGGGGCCTTAAAAAGGATCCTAAGATGGCAGCAGTTGTGGCTAAGTATAATAAGCCGGTTTGCCTTATGCACAACAGAGAAGAAGCTAAATATGATAATTTCTTTGAAGACTATCTAAACGATATGAAGCAGTCTATTGATATCGCTCTAAAGGCAGGTATAAGTAAGGAAAATATTATGCTTGACCCAGGAGTTGGCTTTGCAAAGTCCCTTGAGCAAAACCTTGAGGTAACTAATAAGCTTGAGGCTTTAAAGGAACTAGGCTATCCTGTTTTACTTGCTACATCAAGAAAATCAATGATTGGCCTAACTCTTAATTTAGATAAGGATCAAAGACTTGAGGGCACAATAGCTACAACAGTAATTGGCGCTATGAAGGGAGCTAGAATTTTTAGAGTCCATGATGTTAAGGAAAATAAAAGAGCTCTCGATATGACAATGGCAATAGAAAGGTGCAAATAATATGGATTTAAACAGTCTAGACAAGATAAATATAGAAGGTTTAGAAGTATTTGCAAAACATGGAGTCTTTAAGGAAGAGCAGTTCCTTGGACAAAAGTTTGTGGTAAATGCCACTCTTTACACAAATACTAGAAAAGCCGGCCTTAGTGATGATTTAACTGCATCTATAGACTATGGCATGATAAGTAAGAAGATAGTAGAGTTTATGCAGGAGAACACATTTGAATTAATAGAAACTGTGGCTGAAAAACTTGCTCAAAAGCTTCTTATGGAAACTGAGCGCTTAGAAGGAATTACATTAGAGATTCAAAAACCTTGGGCACCAGTTTTACTTTCCTTAAAAAATGTGTCAGTTAAAATTACAAGAAGTTGGCATGAGGCCTACATTGCGTTAGGTTCTAATATGGGTGACAAGAAAAAATATCTTGACGAGGCTATTAATTCGTTAGATAATCTAGATTATGTACGTGTGGAAAATGTATCAGATTTCATAGAAACGTTACCATACGGTGGCGTTAGTCAAGACGATTTTCTAAACGGATGTGCAGCAATAAAGACTTTATATACACCGATGGAGTTATTAGATTGTCTACATCGACTTGAAAACGAGGCAGGAAGAGAAAGAAAAATACACTGGGGTCCAAGAACCCTTGATTTAGATATAATTTTTTATGACGACTTAGTTATGAGTACTAAGGAACTAATTATACCGCATGTGCAAATGCATTTAAGAGATTTTGTTTTGGTTCCGTTGGCTCAGATTGCACCTTGGGTACGACATCCAATTTTTGGTACAACCGTTGCAGAGCTTCTTGAGGCAAATAAAAAAGATTATATCAAAGACAAACAATTTATTTAAATCGAAGATTGGAGACTTTTATTATGGCAGATAATAAGGAATTTAAGCCGTATATCGCGGCTGACCAGGTTATGCCAGAAGTAACACCAACATCAATTATTTTAGGTATTTTATTAGCTGTTGTTTTTGGTGCAGCTAATGCATATTTAGGACTTAGAGTAGGTATGACTGTTTCAGCATCAATCCCAGCTGCAGTTATTTCTATGGGTGTTATTAGAATGATCCTTAAAAAGGATTCTATTCTTGAAAATAACTTGGTTCAAACAATTGGTTCCGCTGGTGAATCAGTTGCTGCAGGTGCTATTTTTACATTACCTGCAATCTTTATGTGGATCAAAGAAGGATATGATGTAACACTTTCAGTAGTTGCTATCGCTGTTGTTTCAATTAGTGGTGGTTTACTTGGTGTTTTATTTATGATTCCTCTTCGTAAAGCATTAATCGTTAAGGAACATGGTAGTTTACCTTACCCAGAGGGAACTGCTTGTGCCGAAGTATTAATCGCAGGAGAAAAGGGCGGTAACGCTGCAACTACAGTATTTGCAGGTTTAGGTATCGCTTCAGTATTTAAGTTTTTAACTGATGGATTAAAGCTATTCCCAAGCGAAATCTCATACAGTTTTAAGAGCTATAAGGGTTCTGGTATTGGCGCAGATACTCTTCCAGCATTACTTGGTGTTGGTTACATTTGCGGCGCTCAGATCTCAGCTTATATGTTAGCCGGTGGTGTACTTGCTTGGCTTGTAATTATGCCACTTATCGTAGCATTTGGTGCAGACGCTACAATTTTCCCAGCAGAAGTTGCTATCTCTCAGATGTCAGTTGATGAAATCTGGAGTTCATACGTTAGATATATTGGTGCAGGTGCCGTAGCTGCAGGTGGTATCATTTCCCTTGTTAAGTCACTTCCACTAATTATCAGAACATTTAGTGAGAATATTAAGTCACTCAAGAATTCAGACAACACAGTATCAACACTTAGAACAGATAAGGACTTAAGCATCAAGACAATCCTTTTAATCGCTCTTATTTGTTTAGTTGTATTAGTTGCTGTTCCTTCAGTACATATTAATGTTTTCACAGCTATTCTTATTGTGGTATTTGGTTTCTTCTTTGCTACTGTTTCATCAAGAATGGTAGGTTTAGTTGGTAGCTCAAATAACCCAGTTTCAGGTATGGCTATTGCTACACTAATCATTACAACTGTTATTTTAAAGGCTACAGGTAACGACGGTGGCCTTGGTATGACAACAGCTATTATGATTGGTACTGTAATTTGTATCATTGCAGCTATTGCAGGTGATACATCACAGGATTTAAAGACAGGTTATATTATTGGTTCAACACCTAGAAATCAGCAGATCGGTGAAGTTATTGGTGTAATCGCTGCAGGTCTTGCAATGACAGGTGTTATGGTTTTACTTAACAACGCATGGGGCTTTGGTACAAGTCAGCTCCCAGCTCCACAGGCTACTTTAATGAAGCTTGTAGTTGAAGGCGTTATGGGTGGCGACTTACCATGGAATCTTGTATTTATCGGTGTATTTATTGCAGTTGTAATTGAATTATTAAATATTCCAGTTCTTCCGGTTGCTATTGGTTTATACTTACCAATTTACCTTTCAGTACCTATTATGATTGGTGGTCTTATTAGATACTGGTTTGATCATAAGAAGTATAAGAATGATGATGATAAGGAAAATGTTACAACAGCCGGTATCCTCTTCTCATCTGGTTTAATTGCTGGTGAAGGTTTAATTGGTATTTTACTTGCTGTATTTGCTGTAATTTCAGTAGGTGGCGGAAAGTCTTTTGCTGATGTAATTGATTTAACAGCTCATGGCATTGACCTTGGTGCTATTGGTAGTATTGTATTCTTTGCTATTTTAATTCTTTGCTTGCTCAAGTTCTCAATTTGGGATAAGAAAAACTATAAGAAGTAATCGGTAAAGATACTAAGTTTATAATATTTAACTCAGTCGGAGTACAAGCTCCGACTGAGTTAAACGCTCCGCGAGGATGCGCACGGATTCGGACAGGAATTTGTCTGCTGAAGCAGACCCGAATCCGGCGCGCAAGACTCGCGAGCGAGTCTTGACTTTTCCCTCTCTATCTTATGATAGAGGGGGATTTTTTACCTTGACGGTTCATTATTTATTATGTCACAATAGATAAAGTGACTAGTAAAACAATCG
>NZ_JAEEVD010000082.1:0-6048 GCF_016290755.1 Lachnospira sp. | reverse complement strand
TAATTTCAACCACTTGGCTTTATTCCGTTAATTCTGGCCGTATTCCGTTATTTGAGGCTGAATTTCGTATCAATCAATTTAAAAATTTATCTTTGTTTTGTTCTTTCCATGCCTCATATTCTGATTGGTTTGTTATGTTATATCCATAACTTCCACTCACGTCGTAATATTTTATAGTATTATCGTCAAAGTCTAATACCACATAATAATTCCAATACATTTCATCTGTATTTTCATCTGATAAGTCGATATAATACACTCCTGTATCTTTTATTCTTCCTGAACACACTTTATCAAATTCAGTATAATTATTATGTATATTCTCACTAAAATTTTCTTCATCTTCCATAGTGTAAATAAAATTTTCACCCAACTGCTGTTTAGCATATTCATATGGAATACCATAAATACTTATGTCTATTCCTTCCCCTATAGGCATTGTTTCTTCATATAATGCAACAGAAAAAGCTACAACATCTGACTTAATAACACTATATTGTCTTTTAATTGTCATATAAGTACTATAATCAAATCCTGTGCTTTCATTTGAATATCCTAAATTTGAAAATAAATATTCTGCTTTATCTTGCCACACAATATCTACTTTAGGAATATCCACTACTTTCCCATTCTCAATAATAGGTTGCGAATGTAGATTTCTATAAAACTGGGCTGCTCCTTTCTTAAATTCTGTACCTAACGGTTTATTAACTGCCACTAGTTCTTGCTCTTGTTTAGTATTTTCTTCACTATCAAAAGTATAATATTCAACGCCTTTCTTCTTAACGTAATAAGGAACATAAAAAGCTACATTTTCATTTTTATCATTAATAATGTAACTGTCTAAATACCAGCCATCAATAATTTCTCTATCATCAACTGTTTCCTCTTCCTCTGTAATAGAGTATTCTTCTTGTATTTTTTCAGTACTAACTGAGTTTGAATTATTTTTATAAGAACAAGAAGATATGAAAACAAGTGATATTAATAACATAACTACTACTTTATACTTCATAAATATTTCCATATACCCCATTGATATTTTTTTCTTTAATAATATTATATTATTTTTTTAATTTCAATCACTTGGCTTTATTCCGTTAATTCTGGCCGTATTTCGTTATTTTTGGGGGCTGAATTTCGTTATATCACTTTGTGCAACAAAATATTGGCCTCATCAATATATACCGATGAGGCCAATTTATCATACTATCACTTCTATAGGCAAAACCTGCAAGAATTTTAGATTTTAATTCTTATTTGTTTTATTTGTTTATTACATTTTAAATATTTAGATCCTTGTAAAAACTTCTTATAACCTCAGCTGAATGAGCTAATTCTTTAGCTTCTTCATCACGAAGTCTTATTTCTACAATTTCTTTAGCACCATCTGCATTAAGTATTGTTGGTACACTAAAATATAAATCCTTTATTCCATATTCACCATTTAATCTTACTGATACTGGTAGGATTCTGTTCTCATTAAAAAGAATCGACTTAACAATAGCTGTAGTTGATGCTGCAATACCATAGCAAGTATTTCCCTTTCTTGTAAAAATTTCCCAACCGCTCTTCTTAGACCAATCAAGTAATTTTTCCTTAGTAATATCGCTAGATCTTTCGCTATTATCTGATAAAACATCAGTTAAATGCTTACCGCCAATAGTGGCGCTTTCCCATGCCATTGTTTCTGTATCTCCATGCTCTCCAATAACAAAAGCCTCAACACTCTTAGCATCTAGGTCATAAGTCTGTGCTAATTTGCAGCAAACTCTTGCTGTATCAAGGGCTGTACCTGAGCCAATAACGTGATTAGCTGGAAGATTAGATAATTTCTGTACATAATATGTCATAATATCCACAGGATTAGATACAACTATAAAGATGCCATTAAATCCGCTTTCCATAACAGAGCCTACAATAGACTTAATAATGTTCATACTTGGAGCTAACATCTCAAGTCTACTATTACTATCCTTAGGCATTGGTGCTGCAGCTGTAATAATTACAATATCTGCATCCTTACATTCACTATAATCGCCTGCATGAATATTAATATTTCTATTAAGGAAATACATTGCATGCTGCATATCAAGTGCTTCAGCATAAGCCTTTTCCTTATTAACATCAATTAAAACAACTTCCCCACATATTCCCTGATTAATAATACTATAAGCTGTATTAGCACCTACATTTCCTGCGCCAACTACAACTACTTTAGAACTCTTAAAACTCATAAAACTCTCCTTTAACAACTAATTTTTGTAAATGTATTTTTCATGCCCCATTATAACACTTCAAAATTTTTTTCAAATGCCATAAGATAAAGAACTAAGAATATTAGTTAATCACTAGGTCTAGCATTAATTATATAAAATCAATTATTCCAAAAGCTTAAGTCTTTTCTTTTCCTTTTTACTTTCTATAAGATGTTTTAGACACATAACAGGATGAACAAAAAGCATTCTTGGTCCTGAATAACGCATTACGATTCGTATCTTTTCACGCATTTCTGGCTTATAACAGTGCACCTTACAATTGCTACAAAAAGTCTTCGTCTCCATAAAAGGACAGTTATTAATTTAAATTCCCACAAGGATTAGCTTTAACAACTAGAATTATATCACTAAAAAATGCTATTAAAAAACCGACCCTTAAGATTAGATTATTTATCTAACTTTAAAAGTCGGTTTAATTTTACTTTTATATTAATTTTTTATTCTAATATAACTTAGCACCAGCAGGAATGTGGTTATCAATCATATAAAAAATCCTTGCTACTTTGAAATACTTTATTATGTCTTTTTTGCTTTCCTACAGCCTTGTTGATGTGGCTTCATCTGTCACAAAATCCAGGCGATTCCTTTAGCTATCATTTCCTTCATTTATCCTCCTTTGCTTCATATATCTCTTTTTCATGTTTAAAGCCCCAGTTCATGATTGAGTAAAACACAGGGAAAAGATCTTTCCCCATATCAGAAAGTGAGTACTCTACATGAGGAGGGACTTCATTAAACTGGACCCTTGTAACAAGACCGTCTTCCTCAAGCTCCCTAAGGCTCTTAGTAAGCATAGTGTTTGTGATTCCCGGCAGGTCTTTCTTTAGCTGTCCGAATCTCACACTGTCATGGATACAAAGTTCATACATGAGCTGTGATTTCCATCTCCCCGAGAGCATCTCAAGAAGAGGTGTAACGGGGCAATGTCCATCCTTTGTTAGTATTCCTTCCTTAACCCTTACCAGATATTCATCATATGACATATAGTCTTCGTTTTTCTGCGACATATAATACCTCCGTTTCAAACAAAATTTACGATATTACATAAATCTATTTTATGATGTGAGTGTCAAAAGTCGATATCGGACCGCTACGCGCTATGCGCTCTCGCGTTCCTCCCACATTCCGCACTCTCAGGCCGCTAAAGCGTCCTTTCGTGCTCCATGTGGGGCGTGTCATGAAGTCTATCCTCCACTTTTGTGCGAGCACAAGTGGAGGAAGACTTATGACACTTATATCATTTTATCATATTTAATTTCATGTAACCATTCATGTCATCAAATCCAAGGGATCTGTATAATTCAACGGCCATATCGGAGCTCTCAAGATAGATTTTTTCAGCACCTTTCTCTGCTGCCCTCTCTATAAGATACCTGCATATCTTCTTTGCCAGTCCCTGCCTTCTGTACTCCTGTCTGACATATATATTCATAAGATAGGCACATTTGCCGCTTCGATTGTCCGGAGATGGCATCTCTCTATACAGGCATACTCCGCCACATCCTGCCAATTCTCCTGACACATATATTGCACAAGCCACATGACCGCCCTTTTTAAGCTCTTCCTGATAATATTCTTCATTTTCTTTTCTGATATCATTCCACTCAACATCCGAAAGCTTTTCTTTTTCCTGAAAAAAGACATTTGACAAAACCTCCATTCTAAGTGAAAGCAAAAGTTCCATATCATCTGCCTTAAGCTCTTTTATCGCTATATTATTATCTGTCACGCTGCCACCTTCCTTAAAACGTTTGGGAGTGCTGTTTTATCAACCTTACCGTTTGCATTAAGGGGAAGGCTCTTAAGCTCAACAAAAAACTCCGGAATCATGAAATCTGTCAGATAATCCTTCATGTAATCTGTAATATCCGCAAGTTTAACGTTCTCTTTTTCCGGCACCACATAGGCAACCATGTATGATAGATTATTGTCATCAACTTTTGGTGCTACATATGCCTGTTTGATAAGCTCTGACTTGGTAAGGATATTTTCAACTTCACTTACCTCAACTCTTTTTCCTTTAATCATTATCTGAGTATCTTTTCTGTGAAGAAAAGCAATGTTGCCATCTGGCAGATAGTAACCAAGATCACCGCTTTTATACATTCTTCCGTTTGCAGTATTTACAAATGCTTTATTCTCTTGGGCACGGTTTCCTATATACCCGTTAGAAACGCCGCCTCCAAAGATACAGAGTTCACCGACTTCTCCATCCGGAAGTTCTTTTCCTTCCTCATCCATGACTTTGATTTCTGTTCCAAGCACAGACTTTCCGACAGGAAATGTGCCATCTTCAAGGACATTATCCTTTGTGCATCTGCAATAAGAAGCACACACTGTGGTCTCGGAAGGACCATAGGTATTGTAAATTTCCACCTTTCCAAGAAGATTTGTAACATATGAAGCTCTTATAACATCTCCTCCGCTTATGAGGAGTCTCAGGCTCTTAGGTATTTCCGGAAGGTCATTGATTTCCTGTAAAAGATATGGGAAGCCGCTAAGCATAGTCACATTATTTCTTTTGATAAATCCGATAAGCTTCTTAACATCTGCTCTTTCTTCATCCGATGGAATCGCCAAAGCCGCTCCTGATAAAAGAGTTGTAAATACCTCTTCAACAAATATATCAAAGGAACATACAGAATGCTGAAGCATTATATCGCCACAAGCTGGGTGAAACTCATTGCAAAATGCTCTCACATAATGACATACATTTGCATTCGTTACAGAAACACCCTTGGGCTTCCCTGTAGTTCCTGATGTATAAAGGATATAAGCCAAATCCCTTTCGTCATATTCAGCATCACCTACAGCTGTTTCCTCTATAGCTAATCCTTTGTCTACAATTATATTTGTTAATTCGGGAAATCTGTCTGCATACTCTCTGTTTGTGATAAGCACGCTCACCTCAGCCTCTTCCATCATGTATCTGATTCTTTCCTTTGGGAAAAATGGTTCAACAGGTATATATGCTGCCCCAGCCCTCAAAGCTGCAAATATGGATGCTATCATTTCAACTGAATGGTTCATCATTATACCTACTCTTTTGCATCCTTTGGGAAGTCTTGCAGCTATTGTATCTGCCAGTAAAAGCAGTTCCTTTCTGCTAAGATTTCTTTCATTATCAAAAACTGCTAAAGCATCTTTATTCTCATTTACCTGTTCCATGAATTTTTCAATTATTGTATTCATCTAAAAAATCTCCTTTATTTCACATACATCTCTTCGTTACAATGCATATGATAAAGGAGATTTACAAAACCGCACAAGTACGCAGTTTTTTGAAACATAGTATCACCGATGATACTTTTGCGTAATTATGCGGTGTATCTGGCACAATTTTTTTGTACAAGCGAGTCGAATTGTTAATACTTGTTACCGCCTTTATCTGTGCCACTTATGGAGGAAAAAGTACAATGACGTTGTACTTTTAGACAAAATAAAAAGGCGCATAAACCATATGGTCTATACGCCCTAAACCTTTATCTCTTCCTAATATTTTTCAAAAAAAGTCCATTTTATTCAATGCTAATGGTTATAGTAACATCTCCATTGGAAAGAAGATTCGTAATTTCTTCCTTATTCTTATCAGATATATGTCCAAGTCTTGTATATGACCAGCTATTAGAACCATAGAACACTACCATCTGATTTCCAGAGTATAGTACAATGTCGCCTGAACTCGTTGTTGTCTGTTTATCATCTCTAGGCAGACTCTGTCCAATTGAGCCGACCTGTTCAAAACCGCCATACATTGACATCTGAATTG